>JAOPYU010000054.1 GCA_025964455.1 Thermoleophilia bacterium
CGGCACCACGCGCGACGATGCCGCGGGCGAGGCGTTCGACAAGGGCGCCCGGCTGCTCGGCCTCGACATGCCCGGCGGCCCGGCGCTGGCAGCGCTCGCCGCGACGGCCCCGGACGAGGGGAGAGTCGAATTCTCCCCGGCGATGATCCACCACGACACGCTCGACACGTCGTTCTCCGGCATCAAGACCGCGCTCGCGGTCGCCGTGCGTGAACGACGCGACGCCGGGGGTGCCGGGGCGTCCGATGCGGAGCTGGCAGCGGCGTACGAGCACGCCATCGTGGAGACCATCGCGGGGTGTGCGCGCAAACTGCTCCGCCAGCGTGGGCCCGGTTCTGGACACCCTGCCGAGCGCGATACACTGGCGCTCGTCGGAGGCGTTGCAGCCAACGCCCGACTTCGCTCCCGCATGACCGACATCTGCACCGAATTCAGCGTTCGATCCGTCCGCACCCCGCTTCGCTGGTGCGGCGACAACGCTGCCATGATCGGGGTTGCCGCAGCTTGGGGCACCGAGCGTACGGGCCAAGATGCATGGAGCGTCGATGCGTACGCGACCACACCCCTCTTCAGGGACGGCACGATCGTGCCGAACTGACCCGTGATGAGCCCGCGGCTCCCATATTCCACAGATCCACACGCGCGACGCTCGCGGCGTCCACGCATGCGCGCCCTTGCCGGCGCCGTCGTCGCCTGCGCGGCGTGCATGGCGATCGCCACCGCTGCCAGCCCGGCAGCAGGCGCGCCCTCGGACGATCGTGCCGCGAGCCGGGCCTGGAGTCCGTTCTTCGCGCAGGATCGTCCGGTCGTCGCAGTCGATGCCCGGCGCGTCATCATCCAGTTCGACGATCCCAGCCTCGGTGACTGGCTCGGTGCGAGCGAGCGGACGCTGACGCCCGCCCAGCAACGTGCGTGGACCGCCAAGGCTCGCCTGCTCCAGCAGAAGCGCCTCGACGCGCTCGTCGGGGCCGGCGTGCAGTTCCGGGTCGAGCAGCGCTACCTGCGCGTGCTCAACGGAGTCTCGATCACCGTGCACGGCGACGGAGCGCAGTTGCTGCGGGACGTCGCCGGGGTGCAGTCGGTGACCCCGGTCCGAACCGTCTGGCCCGCAGCGATCGACGACGCGGGTGCCGCCGGGGCAGCAGCCGCGGCAGGCGGGGGCTCGGCCAAGGTCGCGGCGCCGGCAGATGCCGGCGTGCGCGTTGCGGTGCTCGACACCGCGATCGATTCGACCCATCCCGCTGTTGCCGGGCGCCTCGCCCCGGCGTTCGATGCGACGACTTCCAACGCCACCGAGCCGGCTGCGAAGGCTCCGGCCCTCGACGGCCGCGGGGACCGGCGTGCAGTCGCGGTCGCTCCGGCGCCCGACGCACACGGCACGGCCGTCGCAGGCGCCGTCCTGCGTGGCGCCGGCAGCTCGGCCGACGACGTGCAGGTGCTGCCCGTCCGCGTGCTCGCCACGCGCCCGGCCCGTGATGGCGTCGAATCGGTCACCGGCGACTCCGATGACCTGCTTGCGGGCCTCGAGCACGCAGTCGATCCCAACGGGAACGGCGACGCCGCCGACGCCGTCGATGTCGCAGTCATCGCGTCGACCACGCCATACACCGGATTCGCAGGCTCGCCCGAGGACCACGCCGCCGATGCGGCCGCCGCGCTCGGCACGATGCTCGTCGCGGCGTCCGGCAACGATGGTGCGAGCGGCGACGACGTCGGCACCGTCGGTTCGTTCGCAGCTGCCGCCGGATCGCTCGCGGTCGGCGCCGCAGACCTCCGGGGTCGCACCCCCGCAGTGGACGTTCGCGTGCACGGCAGCGGCATCGACCAGACCTTCGAGCAGTCACCGCTCCTGACTTCTCCGACCAATGCTGCCCTCCCGACCGGCGACCTCGCCGTCGTCGTCGTCGACGGTCGCGGCGACCAGGTCGTCGACTACCTCGACGCGGAGCTGCGCAGCCGCGTGGGTGGCTCGGTCGCGCTCGTCGCCGCGCGCGAAGGCATCACCGTCGCGACGCAGGCTCGGGCAGCTGCTGACGCGGGCGCCATCGCCCTGCTCGTCGGTACCGGCGAGGCCGCAACAGCCGCCGCGGGCACCATCGACGTGCCCGGCGTCGACATCCCGGTCATTGCCCTCGACCTGTCCGACGCACGCGCGCTAAGGGGCGCGCTCGCGGACGGAACCCGCCTCGTGATCGGCCTCGACGGTTCGATGCAGCAGAACCCCACCTTCGGCTCCGTCGCGGGCTTCAGCTCGGCCGGCCCGCGCCTGGACGGGGTCGGTCGCCCCGACGCACTCGCGCCCGGCGTCGGCATGGTCGTCGCCGGCAGCACCGGGAGCTGGCGCATCGCGAGCGGCACCTCGATTGCAGCGGCATGGGCTGCTGGCCAGGCAGCCGCGGTCCGCGCGGCGCACCCGGAATGGGATGCGGCCACGACCCGCGCAGCACTGCTCGGATCAGCGCGTGCGCTCGGCACGGACCGCAAGCGCCCGGCCGTTGCGCTCCAGGGTGCAGGCGTCCTCGATTCAGACCGCGCCACCGCGGCCGGCTGGATCGCAGGCACCGGCCGCATCGACTTCGGCACGATCGCGGCCGGCTCCGGCGCGAAGCTGCCGCTCGACCTCACGGCGATCACGGGAGCCGCGCGCGCCGCAGGCGCCGAGCTCGACATCCGACTCGACGACGGTGGCAGCGATGCCGGCGTGACGCCGTCGCTCGCAGGCACCCAGCTCGTGCTCGACGTCGCCGACGACGCCCGCGCCGGACACGTCGGCGGCTGGCTCGTCCTGCCCGAGCACGGCATCCGCATCCCATGGACCGCCACGATCCGTGACGCCGCGCGCGCGACCGTGCCCGTCCACGTGCAGCTCTCGCGACGCGTGCTCGCGAAGGCCGAGGGCGCTGGCGCATTCGGCGGCACCCTCACCGTGGCGATCGGCGGCAGCGGCGCCGACGGGGCGCTCGGGCTCGCCGCCGTGCAGCGCCTCGACGTGCGACTGGTCGATGCGAGCGGCAAGGACCACGGCTCGATCGGTGGCCTCGACCAAGCCCTCCCGGGCGTCTACACCTTCGGCATCGCCGGCATCGACCCCAAGGGCAAGGCCCTCGGCTCCGGTGCCTGGCAGCTCCGCGTCCGCTACGTCCCGGCCGCCGACCCCGACGGCACGTGGCGCACCGGCCCGGTCGCCACGATCGTCGTCCCCAAGGCCCCCCGCCCGGCGCGCTGACCGGCCCCGCTCGCGCGACCCCCTCCAGCCGCGCGCGCGATTTCTTGTCCTATGCACAAG
>JAOPYU010000130.1 GCA_025964455.1 Thermoleophilia bacterium
TCGGCGCTTCGGCGACGCTCGCGCACCGGCGCGGTGCCGTCTGGGTCACTCACGCCGTCGCCTCCGCCGAGGCCTACGAGGGGAGCCCGGGCGTCGACACCGTGTTCGGCAGCGATGCCCCCGAGACGATCATCGGGGGGGGTGGAGACGACGAGCTGCACGCCGGGGCCGGCGACGACCTGGTGCTCGGCGGCACGGGCGAGGACCTCATGACCGGCGGCCTGGGGATCGACCGTCTGGAAGGCGGACCGGGCGCGTTCGATGCGGCGGGCGCGGGTTCCGGCCAGGCGAGCCTCGTGGACCTGGGCGCCGGCCTGATCAGTTCAGGGGGCGAGGTCGATTCATTGACGGGAGTCGAGGGTGCGATCGGGACCGTCGGCGCAGACACGCTCGTCGGCACTCCCAGGACCAACACGTTCTACGCGAGCCCCGGCAACGACACGATCACCGGCGGCGGCGGCATCGACGTGCTCACCTTCGAGCGCCTCCGCGCAGGCGTCCGGATCGACGCATCGGCCGGCTCGGCCACGTCGGGAGCCTCCCGCACCACGGCGCGAGGCATCGAGGGCTGGGTCGGGAGCCCGTTCGCGGACACCTTCCTGGGCACCGCGGGGATCGACGTGTTCGACGGGATGGGTGGCGCCGACGTCGCCGACGGCTTCGCGGAATCCGACGTGCTGACCGGCGGCCCGGGTCGCGACGTGCTGCGCGGCGGCTCGGGCGCCGACGAGCTCGATGGCGATGCCGGGCGGGACACGCTCACGGGCGGCGTCGGTCGCGACCGGTGCCGCCAGGACCCGACATCGCGGGTCACCGACTGCTGACGCAGCGCGGTCCGCTTCAGCCGCGCAGCGCTCGGTTGACCGCGGCGCTCACGGCCTTGCCGTCGGCGCGTCCGGCGACCTTCGGCATCACGGCCTTCATGACTGCACCCATCGCCTGCGGGCCATCGGCGCCGGTCTCCGCCACGGCCTCCGCGACGAGCGCGTCGAGTTCGGCGTCCGCGAGCTGCTCGGGCAGGTACGTATCGAGCAGGGCGGCCTGCGAACGCTCCGTGTCCGCGCGGTCAGGGTGGCCCGCGTTGACGAACGCCTCGGCGGCCTCGACCCGCTTCTTCTTCTCGCGCTGGAGCACGGCGATCGCCTCGGTCTCCTCCAGGTCGCGCTGCTTGGCCTTGGACTCGTTCTGCACCGCATTGACGAACAGGCGCAGCGTCTGCACGCGCTCGCTGTCACGCGCCCGCATCGCGTCCTTGACGTCCGACTGGAGTTGCTCGAGGAGGGTGGTCATGGCCCGGATGCTACAACGAGGCGCGCGCCGGCCCTCAGAAGCCGGGGAGTCGCGGCCCCGCCAGCACGTGCCAGTGGAGGTGGTCGACGACCTGGCCGGCCTCCTCCCCGACGTTGGTCACGAGCCGGTAGCGGCCGGAGACGTCGAGGTCACCCGCGACGGCGCGCACGAAGGCGAGCATCCGGTCGCTGGAGCCCCCGGTCGCGATCCACGCGTCCAGGTCGCTGTGATGAGCGCGTGGCACGACGAGCACGTGCGTCGCGGCGCGCGGCTGCACGTCGCGAAAGGCCAGGAACTCATCATCGGCGCGCACCACCTCGGAGGGCAGGGCCCCCGACGCGATGCTGCAGAACACGCACGCGTCGGCCATCAGGCCGCGGCGCCCTGCAGCTCCGTCAGCAGTGCGCCGACCTCTGCATCGGTGAGCGGGCCGATCCTGCGACCGGTGACACGCAGTGCCGCCTCACCCACCGCCGTGCCGAGCAGCGCGCCCGCCACGACGTCGGTCGGGAAGTGCACGCCGGCGTACACGCGCGAGACGGCGACCTGGGTCGCAAGCGCGTAGGCCTCGGTCGCGAGCTCGGGGGCCAGCACCGAGATCACGCGCGCGGCCGCGAAGGCACTGCTCGCGTGTCCCGAGGGGAAGGAGGCTCCGGCAGGCAGGTGCACCGGCGGCTTGATGCTCGGATCGACCTGGTAGGGGCGCTGTCGGTCGTAGTGGCGCTTGGCCAGCCACGTGGTCGCACCGTTGGACGCGATCGTGCTCGCGAGCAGGGCGGTGTCGAGCCAGCCCTGGACCTTGCCGGTCGCCGCGCGATGGCGCGCCGCGAGCTCGAACCAGATCTTCGTGGCGCCGTCATTGGCCATCCGCACAGCCCAGGCATCGCCCTGCGGCGTACGCAGCAGCTGCGCGCCCTTCACCACGGCCATGTCGGCGCGATAGGCGGCGGTGCCCGGCGCGGGCGGGCCCGGCAGGCGGCGCAGTGGCATCCCCGGATCGGACGCGTCGGGCAGGCCCGGGATCTTCGGCAGCCGGAGCCCGGGCACGAGCGTCTCGTCGACGTCCTGGGGCGATCCCACGGGAATCGTCGTCGCAGGCAGGACGGGGCCGATCGGGCGGACGCTCGTGAAGCTGGTCATGCGGGGAATCGTACCGATCGAGACGGCCGCGATGCGGCACTCCCGGGGCGTCCCGAGCGGTGCGGCAGGGTCACTCCCGCGCGGATGCGTGCATGCTCGCGACGGCGACCGCGACCGCCGCGGCGAGCTCGGCGCGCAGGATGCTCGGGCCGAGCCGTCCGCGTCGCCACCCGGCTGCCGCCAGCTCGCCCGCGAGCCCGTCCGGAAGCCCGTCGGATCCGCCGACCAGCAGGCGGACCTCCCCGCCACCGGCAGCGACGTCGCGCACGACCTCGTCGAGCAGCAGCTCGGCCGCAGCATCGACGACGATGCCGGCAGCTTCCGCACGCAGCTCCTCCAGCCCGATCGAGCGCAGCACCACGGGGACGCCGGCGCGCTTGGACTGCTTCGCCGCGGTGGATGCGATGCGCATGAGTCGCTCGTGTCGCGCGTCGATGCGGGTACGGTCCTTCGTCCTGCGCACGACCGGCACGATCTGCGTCACGCCGGCCTGGGTCGCCCCGTCGACGAGGTCGTCGAAGCGGCCGCCGACCTGCGCGACGGCGAACAGCGTGATCGACGTCTCCACGACCGTGTCCACCAGCTCCCCGAGCACCAGGCGCGCGCTCGGCCCATCGAACGTGGCATGCCAGATCGCACCGTCACGGTCCACCACTTCGACCGGGTCCGCCGCATGGCCGCGCAGCAGCACGCGTGCGTGCCGCTCGTCGAACTGGTCAAGCTCCACGACGATCCCCGAGCCGCCCACGGCGTCGACGAAGAAGCGGAACACGTGCCGATCGCTGGACACGTGGGCTACCAGACCGCGCGGTGGCGCATCGGCTCGGCGTGCTCGCGCGCGTCCTCGAGCACGATCGCCGCCCAGCCATCACGGTCGCGCCGCTCGCGCAGCACGTAGCCGACCGCCTCGTAGGCGGCGACGCACTCGTCCACCTGCGAGCGCAGCAGGCCACTCAGCACGAGGCGCGGCGCGGTCATGCGCGGGGCGATCCGCACGAGCGGCTCGAGCAACACGTTCGCGAGCACGATGTCAGCGCGCGGCAGGTCCTCCCGGAGCGCGTCGAGGACCCGGGTCTGCACGAGCGACTCCACGTCGTTGTGGACCAGGTTCTCGATCGTGTTCTCCACGGCGACGGGGTCGTTGTCCACGGCGATGATCGGGCGGAAGCCGAGCTTGGCGGCTGCGACGGCGAGCACGCCCGAGCCGCAGCCCAGGTCGAGGATCGAGGCCCGAGGCTGGTCCTGCAGGAGCGCGAGCACGAGTCGCGTCGTCGGGTGTGCGCCTGTACCGAAGCCCTGCGCCGGCTCGATCACGACCTGCTTGAGCCCTGCCGGAGCGTCAGCCACCTGCCACGGCGGGCCGACCCAGAGCGAGCCGATGACCACCGCCTGGTGGAACTCCTTCCAGCGCTCGGCCCAGTCGCCGGGCACCGGCGTCACGACGGGCGTGCCCTCGATGGCGATGCCCGCGCCAGCGAGCCACGCCTCCACGCGACCCTCGTCCCCGGCCGGGACGAACACCGCGAAGCGCGCGCCGCCGTCCTCCTGGGGCTCGTGCTGGAAACCGCCGGGGCTGAACTCCCCGATCGAGAACTCCGCCAGCTCGGCCTGCTCCGGGCCGACGCAGATCGCGACCTCCACGAGCGGCACGTCGGCGGCGGTCACGTGGGCTTCACCATGCGGCGCAGCCGGTCGAAGATGCCTTCCTTGTCCCGGTAGATGCGCTCGTCCTCGAGCGCGCGGAAGCGTTCGAGCGCGTCGCGCTGCTCCGGGCCGAGCTCGCGCGGGACCCGCACGTTGCAGTAGATGATCAGGTCGCCACGATCGATGGAGCCGTCCGCGCCCACGCCGCCGCCACGGAGGCGGCCAGAGCCGAGCCCGCGGATGACCATGCGCGTGCCAGGCTGGGTCCCTGCCGCGATCTCGATCTCCCGTGGGTCGCCGTCCACGGTCGGCACCTCGATGCGCGTGCCGAGCGTGGCGTCCGCGATCGTCAGGTCGAGGACCGTGATGAGGTCGTCGCCCTCGCGCACGAAGCGCTCGTCGGCCGCGACCTGCACGTCGACGTAGAGGTTGCCCGCCGTCGCACCCTGCCGTCCAGATCCGCCGCGGCCGGTGAGCCGGATCCGCTGGCCGTCCTGGATGCCTGCCGGGATCGCGATGGAGACGCTCCGCTCCTCCGGCTGCTCGCCCGTGCCCGAGCACGTGGTGCAGGGGTCAGAGATCGTCGTGCCGCGACCTGCGCAGCGCGGGCATGGCCGCTCCTGCACGACCTGCCCGAAGATCGATCGCGACAGCTGGCGCACCGCGCCGGCTCCGCCACAGGTCTCGCACGTGACGACGGCTTCCGGGGTCGCGCCGCCGCTGCCGTCGCAGGTGCCGCACGGCCCGAGCGCGGTGAATTCGAGCTCACGCTCGGCGCCCAGGACGGATTCGCGGAAGTCGAGCTGGACCGCGACGTGGACGTCCTCACCGCGCGTGCCGACGGTCGCCCCGCCGCCGCGGCCGAACGGGTCGTCGGCGCCGAAGAACGCGCCGAAGATGTCGGCGATCGATCCGAAGTTCGCGAACTGCGGCTCCCAGCCACCGTTCTTGAGGCCGGCCTCGCCGTAGCGGTCGTAGGTGGCGCGGCGCTCGTCGTCGCTCAGCACCTCGTACGCCTCGGTCACGCGCCGGAACTGGTCCTCGGCATCGCTCGCGTCGCTGACGTCCGGGTGCAGCTCGCGCGCCTTCTTGCGGTACGCACGCTTGATCTCGCTCGCATCCGCCTCGCGCGTCACGCCGAGCAGGTCGTAGAAGTCGTTCGCCATCCGCGTGTCCATGCCGTCCCGGTCCAGATCTCAGGGAGGCGGGATGGTATCGCAGACGGGCGCTCGTCGATGCGCTCGGGGCCGATCAGCGTCGGATCGCGAAGGCCGTCCATGCGCCGTTGTTGCCGCCGACGTCCACTGCGCGGATGCGCATCGCCGTCGCCGTGCGCGCCGAGACGTTGCCGATCACGGCCGCTCGTGCCGTCGAGCCAGCACGGGATCGGACCCAGCGCGAGCCGACCCGCCGCTCGATCTCGTATCGCGCGATCCCTGCATTGTCGGATGCAGCCGCCCAGGTGATGCGCACGCTCGTGCGCACGACCGCGCGCCGCCCGAGCCGGACAGCGCCGGGCGCCACCCGGTCACGCGGCATGGCGACCACGCTGCTGCCGGCCGGGGATGCCACGCCGGTAGCGCTCGTCGCGACGACCTGCACGCGGTAGGTGTGGCCGGGGACCAGCCCGTTGATCGCGGCCGTGGTGATGTCGAGGTCGGCCAGCCGTTTCACCACGGTCCCCGTACCTTCGAGCACGGTGACGTCCCAGGACACGGCGCTCGGATCGGCCGTCCACGCCGCGGTGACGCCGGTGAATCCGCGTCGCGTGAGCGTGACCTCGGGCGCCGCGAGGGTCGCGTCGCCGCCTCCGCCGCCGCCGAGGAGCGTGCCCGGCATGGTCAGCGCGTCGCTGACGCGCCACTGGCTCACGACCCCGCCCACGGCCACCGTCCGCACGCGGAGGTGATAGGTGGCACCCGGCTCCAGCTGCGTGACGCGCACCTGGCGGCCGGCGATTTCGCCCAGCGTCAGGAAGCTGCCATCGCCGGCCTGCAGTCCGATCTCGTAGCCGCGCACGCCTGCACCCGCGCTGCCTGCGAGCCAGGTGGCGTCGAAGGAGGAGTTCTCCGCGACCGCGAGGGTGATCGCCCCCGGCGCGGTGGGCGGCCCGTTGAGCGTCGAGGCGAGCACCACGGCCTCGCCACTCGTGTTGCCTGCGAGGTCGTAGGCCACGACGCGGAACCGGTACGGCGTCCCAGCGGTCAGCCCGGTCACGTTGAGCGAGACCGCCGTGAGCGGGGCGTGGGTTGCATCGAGCACGTAGCTGCCGTTGACCGATCGATCCACGAAGGCTCGATAGTGCACCTCGCTCCGGGCATCGGTGCTCGGGCTCCACTGGATCGTGATCGAGGTGTTGCCGACGTTGGTCGTCGCCAGCGCGGCCGGCACCGTCGGCGCCGTCGTGTCGGGCACGCCACCGTCGCTCCAGCCAGCGAACCTCGGCTCGATGAAGGCGTTGAGCGTCGAGGCGATGTTCCAGTGGGTGTCGAGGTAGGAGCCGGGCGCCGGCTTGGGGTTGAAGTAGGTGTCGCCGCCGCAGTCGAAGCGCTCCACGCTGCACGAGCTGGTCGTGTAGGTACCGCCACTGCCGCCGTCGTTGTAGCACATGACATCGAGGCCATCGATGCAGTGACCGGCGAGCGATGCGTCGGGCGCGTTGTTGCTCGTCGCGCCCATGTTGTGCCCCATCTCGTGGAGCATGATGTCCCAGTGCGGAAGGTGCGATCCGGACCAGTCGAACTCGACGGCGTAGCGCCCGCCGCGGTTGTTGAGGTTGTCTGCCGCGAGGTCGTCGTCGTTCCAGAGCGTCCCGATGCCCGCGGCGCCGCTTTCGTGGGGAGCGTCGTAAAAGACGATGAAGCGTCGCGGTGACGTGGAATCCCAGTTGGTGGCCGGGTAGCCCTGCGCGACGAGGTCGGCGACGATGTTGCTGAAGCTCTCCCCGGCGCCGACGGCCCGCACCTGTGCGACGTTGATGGTGGGGACCCCGCCGGTGCAGCCGATCCGCAGGCGCCGGCCCGCGTCCGGATCGAGCGCCTGGGATTCGGCGTCGACGAAGGCGCTCGCGGCGTAGATCTGCTGGCGGAGCGGATTGGTCAGCGCGGCGGAGCGGTTCGCCTTGTTGGCCGGGTAGGCGTAGAGGATCTCGATGCGCGATTCCGACGCTCCGGTGACGCACTCGATGTCCGAGACGTCCGCGCCGTTGATCGCGGCCTGCGTGTCCGGCAGGTGCGCGGCCGCGACGTTGCTGGAATCCGCAGCAGGCGCATCGCCGCCGTGCGTGGCGAGCGTGTCGCCGTTGGGCAGCACGACGCGGAACAGGCCGTCCTCGGTGCGACATGCGCGGCCGAGGCCATCGACGTCGACGGTGCTGCGGCACGCGCCGGCGCTCGTCTCGCGCGGCAGGGCGGCCAAGGCCTCGGACTGCTCACGCTCGAGCGAGGCTGCAGCGGCCGGATCGAGCGGCGCGTCGCCCTCACCCAGGGATCGCGAATGCGCCGCCGCCGCGCTCGGGAGCGCGAGCGCTGCGACGACGAGCACGAGGGCGATGCCTCGCGTGCGTGGGAAATGAGATGCGGTGCATTCGCGCATAACGAATGCATCGGCCTGCAATCGTTGGCGCTTGACCGGTTTCTCGAAAGGTCCTGCTCAGCGAGAGTAGACGTCTTCGGACAGGTTGCTCAGGCCGCAGGCGACGGCATCCACGGCGCGCGACGCCTTCGGATAGTCCATCGATCGCGGCCCGATCACGCCGACGATGCCGAGCGGGCGTGATCCGGTGCCGTAGGTGGCCCCCACCACGCTCAGCTTCTTCAGCTCCGGGAGCGGATTCTCGAGGCCGATGCTGATCTCCACGCCGCGCGGACGCCGTGCATGGCGACCCGGAGCGCCGGGGCGGTCGATGAGCGGTCGCAGCGCCTGCAGCAGCCGGCGTCGCTCGTCGAGCATCGCGGCCAGCTGCAGCACGTGCTGGATCTCGCGTCCGTGCCTCGCCAGGTCGCGGCTGGACCCACCGACGTGCAGCTCCTGGAGCTCGTCGTCGAGCTCGTCGAAGGCGGCCGACAGGAGCGCGAGCATCGCGAGCTCGCGTTCTGACAGCTCGGGGTGGGTGAGCCGCTGTCGCAGCCGACGTTCACCGAGCGCGAGCCCAGCGACCTGTTCGTTCAGGTAGGCACCGGCCCAGTCGACCAGGCCGGGATCCACGGGCCCGGGCGTCGTGGTCACGTGGCGGGCGACGTCGCCAGCACCGGTGATCACGACCGTGACGATGCGGTTCGGGGCCAGCTGCAGCACCTCGACGTGGCGGATGACGGCGCCGCTCGCACGCGGGGCGGTGATGACCACGAGCAGCCCGGTGACCTCCGCGAGCCAG
>JAOPYU010000247.1 GCA_025964455.1 Thermoleophilia bacterium
TGCAGCGAGTACATGCACGTCGACAACTCGGCCTGCAACCTCGCCTCGCTCAACCTGCTCAAGTTCGTCGACGAGCGCGGCCACTTCGACATCGACGCCTACGAGCAGGCGATCGACGTGACGATCACCGCGCAGGAGATCATCGTCGGCTTCTCCTCGTACCCGACGGAGAAGATCACCGAGAACGCGTTCAAGATGCGCCAGCTCGGCATCGGCTACGCCAACCTCGGCGCGCTGCTCATGAGCGAGGGCCTCGCCTACGACAGCGACGAGGGACGCAACTGGGCCGGCGCGCTCACCGCGGTGCTCACCGGCCGCGCGTACCGCCAGTCCGCTCGCATCGCCGAGCGCATGGGTGCCTACGACGCGTACGCGGAGAACTCCGAGGATCACCTGCGCGTGATGGAGCAGCACCGCGCCGCGATCTCCAACATCAGCCAGGGCATCGTGCCCGACCACGTCATGCACTCCGCGCGACGCAGCTGGGACGAGGCGATCGAGCTCGGTCGCGAGCACGGCTACCGCAACGCGCAGGCCTCGGTGCTCGCGCCGACCGGCACCATCAGCTTCATGATGGACTGCGACACCACCGGCATCGAGCCTGACTTCTCGCTCGTCAAGCAGAAGAAGCTCGTCGGCGGCGGCGACATGGTCATCGTCAACCAGACGGTGCCGCGCGCCCTCGCCAAGCTCGGCTACGCGGGACACGAGGTCGACCAGATCGTCGCGTGGATCGCGGAGCACAACAACGTCGTCGGGGCGCCGTTCCTCAAGCAGGAGCACTACGACGTGTTCGACTGCGCTGTCGGCGATCGCGCGATCTCCTACATGGGCCACGTCAAGATGATGGGGGCTGCACAGCCGTTCATCTCCGGCGCGATCTCCAAGACGGTCAACATGCCGCAGGAGTCGACGGTCGAGGACATCGCGGAGCTCTACACCGAGGCGTGGAAGCTCGGCATCAAGGCCGTCGCCGTGTACCGCGACGGCTCCAAGACCGCGCAGCCGCTCGACACCAAGAAGGACGAGAAGGCGGAGGAGGCTCCGGCCTCATTCACCCAGCCGGTCCGACGCCGACTGCCGCTCGAGCGCCAGGGCATCGGTCGCAAGTTCCAGGTGGGCGAGTACACGGGCTACATCCACGTCGGGCTGTTCGAGGACGGCACGCCGGGTGACATGTTCGTGGACATCGCCAAGGAGGGCACCACGCTCGCCGGCCTCATGAATTCGCTGATGATCAGCGTGTCACTCGGCCTGCACTACGGCGTCCCGCTCGAGGTCTACGTGCAGCGCTTCTCGCACATGCGCTTCGAGCCCAGCGGCTTCACCAACGACACCGACATCCGCAACGCCAAGTCGATCGTCGACTACATCTTCCGGTGGATGGGGAAGAAGTTCCTCACTGCCGACCAGCAGATGGAGCTCGGCATCCTGACCCCCGAGGTGCGTGCTCGCATCGCGGCCGGCTACACGGCAGCGGAGGCGCAGGCGCACGTGAATCCGCCCGCGGCCCCGCAGGCGCCCCAGGCGTCGGCAGCCGCCGGCCAGGCAGCAGCGGGAGCGGGAGCTGACGTCGATCGTCCGGCCACCCCGGGCGCGGGCCAGTCGTCGCTGTTCAACGCCTACGGCGATGCCCAGGAGTGCGCGCGTTGCGGCGGTCGCATGATCCGCACCGGTGCCTGCTACACCTGCACCGACTGCGGCAACAACACCGGCTGCGGCTGAGCCGCACCAGTACTGCGTCAGGCTTCGAGCCCCCGAGCGGTCCGCACGACAGTGCTGTCCCACTCGGGGGCTCTTCGCCTTCCTTGTCCTGGCACGGCTCAGCAGCCACGGGGCCTGTGGTGCAGGGCGCGTCGGCGTCAGGTCGCCTTGATGCTGCGCGTGTGCGTGGCGGTCAGGCCGCCGCCCGTGGCGACGATCGTCGCCGTGAAGGTGGAGGCGCGCAGCTGCGCCGCGGTGAGGCGCGCGGTGTCGACGAGCTCCACCGCGACCGGCAGGCCGGTCTCGCCGGCCGAGCTGACCGTACGCGTCGCGTGCAGGAATGCCCGACCGTTGCGCTTGATGTCGACCGTCACGTTGACGTTGCCCCTGCGGCTGCTGCGCAGCTCGCTGCGCATCACCCAGCGCGTTCCGGTCCGATCGAGCTGCAGCACGCGGGGGCGATGGACGGTCGCGCGCGTGAATCGCTTGCACGTGATCGACGACTGGCGCGGGAGGCTCCACTGCATGCAGAGCTTGTAGGCGCCGGCCGGAACCCCGCGCCCGGCGACGGAGTAGGAGCCGTGTGATGCGGTCCCTGACGTCGGCGCAACGATGCCACGCGGGTAGGTCCGGTGCAGGCTGTTGGCCACAGTGGGTGCAGCGACCGACGCCGGCGCGACGAACAGCCGAGCCGTGGCCGTGCCCACCACTGGCAGGAACGACCAGCTCGATGTCATGGTGCCCTCCAGGCCGGCGATGTTCGAGACGGGCATGGTCAGGGCCGACTTGCGCACGGAGTAGCAGGTGCGAGTGGGAGCTTCGGCGCTCCCGGTCTCCTGGGCCTCGATGCACCACTTGATGAGCCCCGTCGGGATGCGTGCGTTCGCGACCTGGATCGAACGGGCCGACGCGGCTGCCGTCTCCGCGCCGTAGGACTGCCACGGCTGCTCGTAGACCACGGTCGGCTGCGGCGCGATCTCGTCGGTGAGGATCACGTTGCGCACCCGATAGGAGACCGGCACTCCCGCAGCGAAGCGCCACGACAGGGTGGCGTTGCCGGAGTTCGACGGCACGAACGCCACCGGCGTGCCCGAGCCGAGCGTCATCGTCGCCCGCAGGTCGGCCGTGGCGCGAGCAGCTGCCGTGGTCGTCCCGGCGAAGAGCGTGGCACACACCGTGAGGAGGATGGCGATGGCAACCGGGAGGCGCATGGAGCTCGTTTCTGCGTGACGGACAATGATCGATGCAGCGTAGCGCGCATCCAGCACCCGATTCGAGGGTACGGTGCTCCAAGATGGGATTCCGCGATGAACTCAGGCAGCTCAAGGAGGCAGCGCCCGGACGGCGCTTCCGCGACGGTCACGAGCGCCTGCGCATCGAAAATCGCGTGCTCCGGGTGCTGGTGCTGTGCCTCGGCGTCGCGCTCATGGTGGTCGCCGCAGTCACATTCTGGGTGCCCGGGCCCAACTTCGTGCTGGTGCTCGCCGGCCTGGCGCTCATCTCCGGGCAGTCACGGATCGTGGCGACCGGGCTCGACCGGCTCGAGGTCGGGACGCGCCGCTGGCACGCCGAGACCTGGGAGCCCTACCCGCACAAGCAGCGGGTCATCGGCGCGCTGACGATCTTGGGGATCGCCCTCGTCGCCGGTCTCGCCTGGCTCGCGTGGGACCGGGGATGGCTGCCGTCGTGGCTGCCCATGGTCGACTGACCGGCGTCAGGCGGGTGTCGCGCCGTCGCTCGACTCCGGCAGCGGCTCACCGGGATTCGGCACGCCGACCGGCTGGGGGCCGGTCGCCGGCGTGCGGTACTTCTGGCCGCCATTTGC
>JAOPYU010000255.1 GCA_025964455.1 Thermoleophilia bacterium
ACCAGATTCGGGGGGAAACGATTCCGGGCCGCCCCTGGTGGGACGGCCCGGTGAATACGCTGGTTGTGCGCGATGTCGCGCGATCGCTCAGCGAATGTACTGCGTGCATTCCGCCTCAGCGGATGTATGCCTCGAGCTTCTTGGTGTCGCGGTAGCTCTTGAGCTTCGACAACGTCTTGGCCTCGATCTGGCGGATGCGCTCGCGCGTGACGCCGAATCGCTGACCGACCTCCTCGAGGGTGCGGGGCTCCTCGCCACGCAGGCCGAAGCGCAGCTCGAGCACCTTGCGCTCGCGGTGCGAGAGCGTCTCGAGGATCTCTGCGACCTCTTCGCGGCGCGCCTTGCCGGTGACGGCGGCGTCCGGGACGGGGGTCACGGTGTCCTCGACGAAGTCGGCGAGGGAGCTGTCCTCCTCACCACCGACCGGCGTCTCGAGCGAGACCGGGTCCTGGTTGAGCTTGAGGATCTCGCGCACCTTGTCGGGCGTGAGCTCCATCGCGAGCGCCAGCTCCTCGTGCGACGGGTCGCGCCCGAGCGTCTGCGAGAGCGAACGCTGCGTGCGGATCAGCTTGTTGATCGTCTCGACCATGTGCACCGGCACGCGGATCGTGCGGGCCTGGTCGGCGATCGCACGGGTGATGGCCTGTCGGATCCACCACGTCGCGTACGTCGAGAACTTGTAGCCCTTGGTGTAGTCGAACTTGTCGACGGCACGCATGAGGCCGAGGTTCCCCTCTTGGATCAGGTCGAGGAACTGCAGGCCACGGTTCTGGTAGCGCTTGGCGATCGACACGACGAGGCGGAGGTTCGCCTCGATGAGCGCGCGCTTGGCCGCCATGTCGCCGCGCTCGATGCGCTTGGCGAGGGAGACTTCCTGCTCACCGGTGAGCAGCGCGACCTTGCCGATCTCCTTGAGGTACATGCGGACCGGGTCGTCGCCGATCGACGGTCCACCCTTGCCCTCGGAGAGGTCGAGGTCCTGCTCGGTCGCATCGTCGAAGCCGACCGGGCCCGAATCGTTGTTCACGGGCTTGGACACGCGCCGACGCGGCGCGGCGGGAGCCGCAGCGGCCTTGGCCTCGGCGACGGTGAAGTTCTCGTCCTCCGCGGTGGTCTCTGCGGGGGTCTCGTCCTGGCGGGCGGTGTTGTCGCTCACGTGGGTCACGCTCCTGTCTGGTGCCTGCGGGGCATCGGCACCGTGGCGGTAGGTCTTGAGCCGGGACAGGAGGACGCACCACGGGAACCGGCCACTCCAATGTCGGTGCAAACTGGAAAACCGTCAAGTGGAAGTTCTGCAGGCCGTCTGGCGGCGCAAAAACGCATGATCGGATCGATGTTGGGATCCCGTGTCACGGAACGGGGCCCCGCGGCGTTCTGTGAGGTGTGGACGGCGCGCCTCACCGCGCCGTCCGCGACATCCGACGTCCCCGATCCCGACCGAAAGGCCCGATCCATGCGAGCTCGAACGGCAACGCTGGCGCTCACGGCGCTGGCACTCCTCACCGCGATGCCCGCTGCGGCGCTTGCAGGCGACCACACGAGCGGATCGGGATCGGGCGACGCGCAGGGCACGGCCACCCGGGCGCACCGCCGATCGTTGCGGCAGATTGGTTCGATCGACGGGCGGGAGCGATGCGCGGTCGCGCAGGGAAGCTGCGCACGACCGCGCTCGTGCTGCGGACGGAGGCCGAGGAGCTGCTGGTTGCCGGCGACGGCGGCGATGCCCCCGCTCCCGAGGGTGCGGCACAGTTCACCGGCGGCGGCGACGGCGGCACCGGGCCGGTCGGCCCCCCGCCCGGCGATGGGGAGCCGCAGGGCGGACAACCGTGCGGTAGCGGCGGCGATGACGAGCCCGAGGACATGGCATACGCATCCGGCGACGGCCAGCCGCCCGCCGGCGGGGAGGGCGCGGGCGACGACGGCGCCGCCGCCGAGGACGACCCGCGCAGCGAGGGCTGCGCGCTGCTGCGCATGGCCGATCGACTCGAAGCACGCGCGCACGCCCTCGATGTCGCTGCGGAACGTCTACAGGGGCACGCCGCTAAGCTGCGTCAGCGCGCCGCACAGTTGCTCGGCCGGGCCGGCAAGGACGATGCCCGGTCGCTGCTCGCCCGCGCCGCGAAGCTGCGCACTGCCGCGACGGCGCTGCGCGCCAAGGCCGATGCCGCACGTGACAGGGCGTTCGGCGACGACGGCGAGGTCGACGAGGAGCTCGTCGACGACGTGACCACCTGGGAACTGCAGGCTGCCCGCCTCGATGCGCGCGCCGATCGCCTGGAAGCGCGGGCCGCGACGCTCGCCACCACTCCCACCCCGACGACTGCGCACTGACCTCGCTGACGTCGACGTCGACATCGCGCCGTGGTCGGTTCAGCTCAGGTGGCTGGACCGTCCACGGCGGCCCGAGGATCCAGCTCGCGGCGACGATCTCGCAGCTCGCGCCAGGCGATCAGGTCCTCGTCGCTCGGCTCGCCCTCGCCGATGCGCGTGCGCAGCTCGCCCGCGCGTCGATCCAGGTACTGCAGCTCGACCCCGCGTGCGAGCTCCTCGACGGTCGCGATGAGCGTGTCGATGTCGTCGGTCCCGACGCGATCTCGCTCGATGATCGTCGCGAGCTCCGCCACGATCGCGAGCAGCTCGGGGTCGTCGTGCACGCGCGCCGGCGCGAGCGCCTCAGCCCCGTGCTCGATGAGCAGCGCGCGAGCCCGCTTGTGCACGCCGAGCGTGAACGCATCCTCGGGCGGCAATGCCGCTGCGACCACGTTCGCACGACCCAGGTCGGCCGAGCGCAGCGCGACGGCGAGCAGTCGCTTCTCGCGGGTGATCGCCGTGGAGCGCGGGCCCGTCGTCGCGATCCGGCGCGCCACCTCGCGCTCACCGCGGCGCTTCGGCTCCCAGCTGTCGTTGCGGGTGAGGCGCATCGCGCCTTCTGCCCCGGTCGCCCCGTAGAGCTCCTGCAGCGCACCGCCGTCGAGCTGCAGCGCGTTGCCGAACCGCGCGATCTGGTCGCGACGCG
>JAOPYU010000281.1 GCA_025964455.1 Thermoleophilia bacterium
GGTCATTCGGCCCACCGCGACGCGCCTTGAGCGTGTGACATGCACCTTGTCAATTTCTTCACACACAACGACCAGATCCACATCGTCATAGAACCCGACGTATCAGTTTCAGGACCGCCGCCGTCCCATTTGACGAGACGGGCACACTGTGAGGATGGACCTCCCCCGCCGCGCGCTCCGCCTTCTCATCCTGACCGTGTCAGTCGTGGTGCTGGCCCTCGCCGCAGCAGCGCCCGCGCTCGCCGCCGACCGCCTGCAGGACCAGCGAACGCTCTTCCTGGACGAGCGCTTCCGTCCGGGAGCCATGCGTGCCCCACTGACATCGGGCCCACGGCCGCACGAGTTGCTCGCCGTCGCCGGCGAGTACGAGGGGTTCCAGCTGGCACTGCGCAACAGCACGTCGTCCACGCTGTCGCTGTCAGCTGTGATCTCCGGCGACGCGGAGCTGTCCCAGGTCGACGGCCCCGTCTCGGCGCGCCTCCTGCGCATCGGGTTCGTGGGCCTGCCCGCCGGCTCCTCTCGCCTCGGAACCTCCGCCGGGATGTACGCCGACCCGCTGCCCGAGCTGCGTCCAGCAGCCGGCGCCGCCGGGCGCCTGAGTATCGCCCCGGGTCAGTGGGGCGCGATCGCGGTCGTGTACCGCGTACGCACCGATGCCACCGCCGGCGTGCGGCGCGGCCAGGTCGAGCTGCGCGGCAGTGACGGCACCACCTACGCGCGGCAGCCCTTCAGCCTGGACGTGCGCCGGCTCGTCACCCGCACGAGCCGCTCTGCCTCGCTGGTGCAGCCCGGTGACACCCCGGCGGCGATGAAGACCGTGCTGCTCGTCGAGGGCGACCGCTATTGGCTCGGCCACTCCGCCATGCGAAATGGCCTGTCCGCCGGGTATCCGAGCGCGCCCGACCGCGGCGCGCAGCTGCAGGGCCTGTATCGCTTCTACGACGAGCACGGGGTGGCCCCGCTCGATTGGACGCTCGCCGATCCGTCCGAGAGCGGTGCGTACGGCTCGTGTGACGGCGCCACGCTCCAGCAGGCGCGCTACCTGCACGCCGAACGGGCGATCGATCCCTCGGCCACTGCCTTCCCGGCGCGCATCGTCCCCCAGCTGACCGAGGGCTGCCGCCTCGACACCACCGCCGATGACTACCACCCGACACAGGACATCGCCGGCACGCCGGGCGCGGAGCAGGACGACGTGCTGCGGCCGACTGCGCTCACCTTCTGGGCGCGCGTGCACGCGTCGTGGGCGACCAACGGCTGGTATCGGCCGGGGTCCACGTACATGCTCAACCCGTTCGACGAGCCCGCTGACGCCACCGCCGCCTACCGTCGCACGATGAACGTCCAGGTGCCGCGGGCGACGAGCCAGGAGCGGCGCGCCACGCGCGGCAACGCCAAGGTGTTCATCTCGACCTGGCCGCGCGACGAACGACGCGTGCGCCACTGCCGGGCCGGCCGCTGCTCGACCTTCGCGCAGGAGACGTACGGCAACCGCGCGATGTGGAACGGCTACGGCCTCGACGACCCGCTCGTGTGGATGCCGTCCAACATGCGCCTGTTCGGTCGCCCCAACACGTCACAGACGCTCGCGTACGGATTCGACCGCACGACCGAGTACCGTCGCCGCCTCGCGGCGATCAAGCGACTGCCCGGTGGCCGCGAGGTGTGGGCCTACAACTTCTACACCGCGACCCGCGCCATGCCGCAGTTCACCATCGATGCACCCGGCACGGACTCGCGGCTGCAGTACTGGATCCTCGCCCGCGAGGGACACTCCGGTCTGTTCATGTCCAACTCCATGCTCGGCTGGTCCACCGCGACCCGGTACATCCCCGGGACCCGCCTTCGCGAGCGCGGCAACCCCTTCGAGCAGGCGACGTACTTCAACCACAGCAAGTTCGGCGCCGCGGCCGGCTGGGGCACGTTCGTGTATCCCGCCTACGAGCCAAGCCTCGGCCTCGTCGAGGAGCGCGACCGCAACACGCAGTTCTCGCGTCCCACGTCGAGCCTGCGGATGGAGGGCATGCGCGACGGCCAGGAGGATGCGAACCTCGTGCTCATGTACCGCCAGCGATTCGGCTCCGCCATGGTCAACCTGCGGATGCGCACGGTGATCTCGGATCCGAAGCGCGCGCTGCCCGCCACGCTGGGCAACGTCGTGTACCCGTCGTGGTCCAATGCCGGCCTCGCAGCCCGGATGGAAGCGCAGCGGCGCCTCATGATCACGCAGCTGTCGCGCTGATCGGCAGATGACCGAGACCGTCAGGTTTGCGGCGATTTCGCGGTTCGCGAGGACATCCTCACCACCACGGCCCGGCCGTCGCGATATGACGTGACCGTGCGCGGACGCCGTCTGGATGCCGGTCGCTGGATCGTCGTGGTCACCGTGCTCGCGGCCGTCGTCGCGGGCGCGCTGGTCTTCGCAGCCACGCGGAACGGGCGAACCGGGCTCGCCGACCGGTTCGACACGCGGGCGCAGCTGGCTGCGGATTTCACGGGCACCTACCTCGCCCAGGTCGCCCAGCGCGAGCAGCGCGTGGCGGAGGAGCAGCTGACCGGCACGGTCACGCCGCTGCGCTTCTCGGAGGTCGTGACCAACAACGACTTCGTGGCGTCGGTCCTGCTCGACGAGGACGGCGACCTGCTGCGGGTGCATCCCAACACGGAACGCATCGATGCCTCCGGGTTCGCCTCGCGCTACGAACACCTCACCGACGCGGTGCGCGGCGACGTCGCCGTTTCCGACATCGTGCCCTCGGCGGCGCGCGCCGAGCCGATCGTGGCGGTCGCCGCGCCCTTCTACACGGCAGGAGGACGGCGGGTCTTCAGTTCTGGCTTCCGCATCACGGACACCCCGCTCGACGTGTTCATCCGCGGCGCCGTGCCGATCAAGGGTGCTGCCGCCTACCTGGTCGACGGCGGCGGTCGCGTGATCTCCTCGAGCAGGACGGGTGTCGTCGGCGAGCAGCTCGCGGCCCAGGAGCCGACCTTCGCACGGCTGCCACTTCAGGGCGCCGGAACCGTCGATCTCGATGGCGAGCGAGCCCACTTCGTCGCCAAGCCCATCGAGGATACGGCATGGCGGGTCGTCATGACCGTGCCGACCGCCACGCTCTACGCGCCGCTGCACACCTCGACCATCCTGCAGGTCGCGGCGCTCGCGCTGCTGGTCGTGCTCGCCGGGCTCATCGCCCTGCTGGCGCGGCGGCTCATGCGAACCGAGCGCGGGTTGACCGAGAAGGTCGGCGAGCTGGAGGCCGCCAACGGAGCACTCGACGCGTTCTCGCACACGCTCGTCCACGACCTGCGCAACCCCTTGACCGTCATCGGCGGACTCGCCCAGCTGCTCGGCGACATGCTCAAGGATGCGGACGAGCGCGTGCGCACGATGACGGGACACATCGAGACGAGCGCCGAGCGCATGAGCGGCCTGATCGAGGACGTGCTCGCCCTGGCGACCGTGACGCGCGCCGCCGAGCGGACCGCCTGCGACCCGCGGATCGTCCTGGCCGAGGCCCACGGCGAGTATCCGAACGTGGAGCTCACGGTGGGTTGGATGCCGGAGGCGCTCTTCGTGGATCGTGCGGGGCTCTACCGCACCTTCCAGAACCTGCTCGAGAACGCTGCCACCCACGGCGCCGACGCGGAGGGGCGCGTGCGCGTCGAGGTCGCGATCGACGAGAACCCGTGGAGCTGGAAGCTGACGGTTCGCGACCACGGGCCCGGCATCGCCGAGGCCGACGCGCGTCGCATCTTCCAGGCGTTCGAACGCGGCGTCGGCGCGGTGCCGGGTACGGGCACGGGTCTCGGCCTATCGATCATCGGTGCGTTCGCCCAGGCACACGGCGGCGATGCAACGGTCGCCAACCTCGCGGACGGCGGCGCCTGCTTCACGGTCGAGATCGGCAAGTCGGCCGAGACACCGATCACCACGACGGATCGATCGACGCTGCGCGCCTGACGGCTACTCGACGACCAGCTCGTCGTAATCCGAATCCACGGCGTTGACCTTCAAGTGGAGTGTCCCCGTGTTCGGATCGGTGTCGCCGGCGTTGTCGTACCAGTAGCCCGAACGGCCGAGCGAGCCGAGGGCTGCGGAGCTCGACGCCGCGCCGAAGCACCACGACCCCGTCTGGGCCACGTTGCAGCCCCAGTGGGTCACCCGGAACCCCTCGGCCCGCGGGATGGCGATGCGAACCCAGCGATCACGACCGTTGGCGAGCACGAAGCGCGTCTTGGCGGGCGTGCCGCCGGTGAAGGCGACGCGGTAGGCGGTGTTTGCGAGCACCGTGGAGTTGGCCGAATCCGCATCGTCCTCGGTGCTCGCCATGAGGCGCTGCACCGCACCGTCGGGCCGTGTGATGAGCACCGGCGCGAGCGCGGCGTGGTTCCCGGGCGCACCGACGATGAGCGTCGCGTGGTCGGCCGTGCAGGTCATCGCGCCCCAGTCGGCGCGCGCCGTGCAGCCGGATCCGTACAGGAATGGGTTGAGCGTCGTCACGGAGCGTCCCGGGACTCCGGTGACGGAGCCGTCCGTGTCGACGAACGCCGCAGACTGGTCCCCGTCGCGGCCCGGCGCGAGCGTCGGGATGTAGAGCTGCTTGGCGTTGGTGAATGTCAGCGCCGTCGCCGAGTTCTTCGGATCCACGCTGAAGTCGTTCTCGAGCTTGTAGCCGAGCGCGCTCTGCTCGCGCGCCGCGCCACCCGGGGTGATCCACGGCTGGAAGTTGGCGAACGAAGTCCGAGCCACGCCGACGCGACCGTCGTAGAACTCGAAGCCGCGGATCGGGTGGTCCGCATCCCACGGTCGCGGCGCACTGCGTCCGCCGAGGCCGACGCCGCCGGAACGCAGCTCCCACGACTCGGGCGTGCCGACGTTGGCGCTCTCGCCGACGACGAACGAGTCCTGCAGGTAGCTGTCGTTGGAGGCGAACGTCGCGCCGATGGCGTTGTCGGCCAGGGTGGATCCGGTGACGCGATGCTCGGTGCCGCGCAGCCACACGCCATGGTCGCGGTTCTTGAACGACGTGAAGTCCGACATCGTCGTGACGAGCGTCGCCGACTTGGTGTCAGCCGGATTCACGCGCGCGTGGTGGTGCGTCGTCTCGGTCGTGCCGTCGGGGCGCGGACCGTGGTCGAAGTTGAGCCCGTCGCGCGCATTGGCGTGCGCGACGTTGCCACTGAACTCGGTGAGCGCCATCCGGCGGGGCCACATCGCTGCCGTCTCGGCGGGCTTGACCTTGGCGAACAGCCCGGTCGGGTGCTCCGGCAGCGCGATCCAGAAGCCGTGCCCCTCGGAGCCCGCCGCGACGTTGCCGCGCACCACGTTGTCCGGGTTGGTGATCCAGAACGACGCGGGGGACTCGTCGGAGCCGAGGATGCGCTTGCCGTCGGCGGGTCGCCGTGTCCCGAACGCCAGGTTGCCGTCGATCAGGTTGTCGCGCTCGGCGCCGTCCTCGAGGAAGAGCCCATGCCCGGCGTGGTCGAAGCAGACGTTGTTGCTGAACGTCATGCGATTCGTGCCGTGGATCGTCGCGCAGCGGTTGTTGCTGTGGTTCACGCTCGAGTTGCGGAAGTATGAGTCCGCACCCCCGTCGCCCAGCATGTGCCAGTGGATCGGGTATCGGCGCAGGATGCCCGCCTGCCCGGCGCGGTGCAGCTGTGCGCCCTCCACGCGTGCCACGCCGCCGTCCATGACCATGACGGTCGCGCCGAACCCGCCTGCACTCGAGGTGGCCTCCCCCTCGATGGTCACGTTGCGCGAGAGCAGCGCAACCTCGGCGCGCTCGTCGAGCTGGCGGCCCGCGATCGTCTGGACCACGCCGTAGTGCGTGTACTCGAGCTTGCGATCGAGGGTCAGCACGTTGCCCGCAAAGGCCGTGATCGTGGCTTCGTCGTCCTGGTTGAAGTTGAAGTCGGTGGAGGCGATCGCGATTCGGTCGCCGACGCGCCAGCCGGTCGCCTTGTCGAGCGTGATGGTCGTGGCGCCCTTGGGCGCCGTTGCGCCCAGGCGCGTCCAGCCGACACGAGCCTGCCCGTGCAGCTCGAGACGGCCGCCCATCACGCCCACGGTCTTGTCGCCCATGTTCATCACGTCTTCGCCGGGCGTGCGATCGCGCAGGCGGATGGTCGCCTGCTGCTGGAAGGGAGCTGACTCGGTACCGACGTAGAGCGCGCCGTGCACGAGCACCCAGTCCGCCTCGAGCAGCAGGTCCTGCCGGTTGAACTGCAAGGTGCCGTTGATCGTGAGGTTCTGCAGCGACACGTCCTGGTCGAGCAGGACCGACATGCCGGCCGGGATGGTCACGGAGGAGCCTTCGGCGGGAACCGCCCCACCCCAGGTCGCTGGATCCGACCAGGGCTTGCCGGGGATCACCGGATCGACCACCTTCGGCTTGGGCTTGGGTGGATACAGCCGGGCTGCGGGCACGACCTGCGTGCCGCGCACGCCCGGGCCCTTCCAGCGCAGCGACGCGCTGGCGAGTCCGTTGGATTCGAAGTAGTCGATGCGGATGGCGTGGCGACCCTTGGTGAGGCGGAGTGCGGCGGAACTGGTGCGCGGCTTCACTGCGCGGCTCCAGCGGTTGATCCGCAGCTTGCCGTCGATCCAGACCCGCACGCCGTCGCTTGCCTGCATGCTCACCGTGTAGCGCCCGGTCGACGGGGCCTCGAGGAAGCCGGTCCAGCGCGCGCCGAAGGTGTCGCGAGCGATCCGCTTGGAGGGCGACAGCGCGCGCCAGTTGAAGTGCACGCGAGCGTCGACCCGGGTCATGACGGGGCGACGGAACGCCGTGTCGTCGTAGTAGGTGGCAGCGAGTCCGTGGCGCACGGTGACAGCGGCAGCTGCCTGGCTCGCGCCGAAGGAGAGCCAGGCGGCGACGACCGCCAACCCCGCGATGCATGCGAGGACCACTCGCATGCGCTGCTCGACCCTGTCCACCTGCATCTGCTCCACCACTCCCGAAAGACCCGACCCTTGAGTCGGCGTGCGACCGCGCCCCTTGATCTGAAAACGACACCGCCTGATGGCTGGGCGTGCGCGCGCTACCATGTGCCTCGATGTCCCTTCGCGCCGCGCACCGAGTCACGCTCCTGCTCGGCACGGTGCTGGCCTGTGCGAGTACCGGCCTTCCGTCGGCCAGTGCCGGCACCCCGCTTGCTGCTCCACCCGCATCAGCGGGCGCGGTGCAGGCGTGCGGTGCGCGAGCCGAGGCGGCCGAGGCGACCGCAGCCGTCGAACGGGTCGTCCGCGGCATCGGCGCGATGCGGGGCTGCATCACCGACACCTCGGGCATCGCGCATCTGTTCGTGTCGTGGACCCCGCGCGACGGCGGGCGGACGGAGCGCATCTGCGTGGATCCGCCGGTGCGGGCCAACACGTGGCAGTGCGCCTGGGACACCAGGGCGCTCCGACCCGGCTCGTACACGGTCACCCTCACTGCGGTGGACGCCGCAGGCAACCGCGGAAGCTTCGACCAGGCCTATCGCGTCGAGCCGGCGCCGGCGGAGCCCGTGAACCCGGACGACCGGACCACGACGGTGCCCGAACCCGCACCGGATCCTGACCCGGAAACCCCTGCCCCAGCAGAGCCCGCTCCGGCCGAGCCGGGACCCGTGCAGCCGTCTCCGGCGCAGCCGGAACCAGACCCTGTGGCGCCGGAGACCATGCTCGAGCAGCTGGTGTCCGAGCGGCTTGTCGAGTGCGCCCAGCTCGAGCTCGCACCCGGTGTGCTCGCCGACCGCGCGCTGTCGGTCGCCGTACTCGCCTGCATGCGGCCGGCGCTGGAGGCGCTCGGCGCGACGGGCCTCGGCCTCGACGAGATCCCGGTCCCGCCGGCGATCCGGGTGCAGCTGCCCGACGCAGCTACCCAGGCTCGAGCAGACGAGCTGCTGCCCGAACGGATCGGCGGCGTGGAGCTGCAGCTCGTGCTGCCGGACGTCCAGGACCCAGCGCCGGCGGCTGAGCCCGCCGACGGGACCACGCCCCCCGAGGCGTAGGCTCCCCGCATGCGCACTCGCTTCACGGCCCACCACCGTGGCGGCACCGGCATCCCGCTGGTCCTGCTCCACGGCTTCACCGATACGTGGCGGACGTGGGACCTCGTGCGCCCTGCCCTCGAGCGCGACCATGACGTGCTCGCCCCCACGCTCACCGGTCATGCCGGCGGGCCTGCCGTCACGGACATAGCGAATGATCGTCTCTTGGCAGAGGGCGTCGAGCGCGCGATGGACGATGCCGGGTTCGAGACTGCGCACATCGTCGGCAACTCG
>JAOPYU010000294.1 GCA_025964455.1 Thermoleophilia bacterium
TCCGCCGTCGAGAAGCCCGGCCGGAACAGAAGTTCGACGGCGCCTGCCTCGTCGAGCAGGGCGGCCTCGTCACGGGTGATGATGCCGCGCTCGATGGCGCGCGCCTTGACGCGGTCGGGGTCCACCCCGCGACCATCGTCAGCGACGGTGATGAGGACGTTCCCGCCCGCGTGCTGGGCGCCGATGGCGAGCGTGGCGGTCCGCGGCTTGCCGCTGGCCTCACGCTCGTCGGGCGGTTCGATGCCGTGGTCGAGCCCGTTGCGCACGAGGTGCACGAGCGGCTCACCGAGCGCGTCGACCACGCTGCGGTCGATCTCCGTGTCGGCGCCCGAGATGACGAGTTCGACTTCCTTGCCCAGCTTGGTCGCCAGGTCGCGCACGAGGCGCGGCATCCGCATGAGCGCCGTCTCGACGGGAACCATGCGGACGTTCATGACCTCGGTCTGCAGCGCCTGGGTCGAGCGACGCAGCTCCTGGACCGCGGCGGCGGCGCCGTCGAGGTCCCTGTCGCGGATGAGCACCTCGAGCATGCTGCGGTGGATCACGACCTCTCCCATGAGGTGCATGAGCGAATCGAGCCGCTCCGCATCCACCCGCACGGTGCCGCTCTTGCGCTGGCGCATCTGGGAGCCGCCTGCGACCGCGACGTCCGGGGCCGCATCGGCGGAGGCAGCCGTGTCGTCGATCCGTGCCGTGGGGGCGAGTTCGGCGTCGAGGAGCACTGGCGCGACGGGGGCAGGCGCCACGACCGCCGGCGCCACGGGCTCGGCGTCCGGCACCCAGCGGGCGACGGAGACGACTGACAATTCGGGGATGCGCGCGAGCGCGGCCTCCAGCTCGGCGACGAGCTCCGGGCCCTCGTCGAGGACGAGCAGGTCGAGCCGGGGCTCTTCCCACGTGTCCAGGTCCTCGGGCGACGGCTCCGACCACATCGGTTCGGCCACCGCCTCGGCGGCGCCGTACGCCATGTAGGCGCGGATCGACGCCGAATCGCAGGCGGGATCGATCTCGACGTGCACGTGCAGGAGCGCCACGCCGGACGGGAAGCCTCCGGGGTCGGGCAGCGTCGCCGTCGCGGCGGCTGCCGGAGCGGCGACGGCCGCCACGGCGCCCTCGTCGTGCGAGAGCACCTGCAGCTGGGCCACCAGCGCGGTCGGGTCGATGCCTTCGTCGCCGTCGACCTCGATGGAGTCGACCGCCTGCTCGAGCATGTCGAGGCAGCCGAGCAGGACCGTGATCAGTTCCTCGTCGACCGCGCGTCCGCCGGAGCGCACGATGTCGAGCAGGTGCTCCATCTCATGCGTGAGCCCGGCCATCCGGTCGAAGCCCATCGTCGAGGAGATGCCCTTGAACGAGTGCGCCACGCGGAAGATCTCATCGATCGTGCCCGGCGCATCGGTCGCACGCTCCAGCTCCACGATGGAGAGGTTCAGGCTCTCGATCAGCTCGCGGCACTCGGCCACGAACACGCCCATGTACTGGCCCATGTCCATCAGGCGTGGGTCCTGTCCGTCATGCGCGCTTCCGGAACACGAACGGCCACGCGGGCTCGAGGCCGAGCTCCTCGAGCGGCTGCCCGATGCGCTCCGTCGAGCCGATCACGAGGTACCCGCCCGGACGCAGCGAGCGCGCCAGCATCTCGTGCACCTGGGACCGCGCCTCGGGCGTGAAGTAGATGACGACGTTGCGACAGAGCACGAGGTCGAACGAGCCCGGCGCATGGCTTGCCTTGAGCAGGTCCTCCTGGTGGAAGCGCACGGCGCTCAGCAACTCGCGACGCGCCTTCCAGCCACCCGAACCGGTGGGCTCGAAGTGACGGTCGAGCATCTCGGCAGGTGCGCTGCGAGCATCGTCGCGCGTGAACTCGCCTCGTCCGGCGGCGTCCAGGATGCGGCGATCGATGTCGCTCGCGCGGATCTCCAGTCGCGAACGTGGTGCGTGCTCGCGGACGGTCACAGCGAGCGAATAGGCCTCGGCACCGTAGGAGCAGCCCGCGCTCCAGGCGCGGATCCTGTCACCCGAGCCGGCGAGGTCCGGCACGACGTCCTGCGCCAGTCGGACCCACTGCTCGGGATTGCGGAAGAGCTGGGAGACGTTGATGGTGATGCGGTCGAGCAGCGCGTTGAGCTCGTCGTCATCCCCACGCACCATGGCGCGGTAATCGTCGAGGGACGTCACGCCGCGGCGCTCGGCGAACGAGCGGATGCGTCGCTCCATCTGGCGGCGCTTGTACTGCGACAGGTCGATCCCCGCGACGGATCGCAGGAACTCGCTGAATCGTGTGTAGTCGGGCAGCTCGGGGCCATCGCCCGCGGAGAGGGCACTCATGCGGCTGCCGCCTGGAAGGTGAGCAGCTGCGTCGCGTCGAGCAGCATGATGAGGCGATCGTCCACGGTGACCACCGAGTCGATGTAGGAGGAGCCGGCAGCGGACGGCGCAGGCTGCACGTCGGCGCTCGAGATGGTCCGTACCTCGTCGACGGACGTGACGACGGCGCCGATCGTGTTGGTGCCGTCCTCCAGGACCAGGATCTTCGCCGACCGCGGATCGGCCTCGACCGCGGCGCGCCCCATGCGGTTGCCAAGGTCGATGATCGGCACGATGCTGCCGCGCAGGTTGATCACGCCGAGCATCCAGGTCACGACCGACGAGGTCGGCTGTGGCTCGACGTAGCGGATGATCTCCTTGACCGAAGCGATGCGGAAGGCGTATTCGACGCCGTCGACGGAGAAAGCGACGATCTGGAGCGTCGGATCATGGGATTCGGCCATGCGAGAGGTCACCTGTTCCTGCGGTTCACGGGGTGCGGATGCGGTGCACGCATCGCTGCGCACCCGACCGCCATCGGCAGGGGAGTTGCTCCTCTTAAGGTCGAACTGCATGGAAGTTTTGCTCAGGATTGGCGCATGGGCCATCGTGCCTGCTCAGCGGCTGCTTTACGGCCGCCGATCGACGGGTGAGCGTCAATTCACCCGCGGGGGTCACAGCGCGCGCATCACGCCCGTGACGATGCCGGCGATCGAGACGACCTCGGGAACGATCGGCTCGTAGGCCGCGTTCTCGCTGTGCAGTTCGATGCGTCCGTCGCGACGGACCAACCGCTTGCACGTCGCCTCGGCATCGTCGCCGACCATGGCGACCACGATCTCGCCATCGCGCGCGTCGGGCTGGTGCCTGACGACGACCCAGTCCCCGTCGAGGATCCCGGCGCCCTCCATGCTGTCGCCCTGCACCTTGAGCAGGAAGGACTCGCCCGCACGCGTCAGTTGCCTGGGCACCGGCACGTACTGCTCGACGTGCTCGTCGGCGAGGATCGGTGCGCCAGCCGCGACGCGACCGACGAGCGGCAGCGACACGCTGGCGTCGCTGTCGACGCCCCCGAGCGAACTGCCACCAGCGCCGCCCGCACCGATCGTGCCGCTACCGGCGACCTCCACGCCCGCGGCGACCGCATTGGGCCCCCACTTGAGGGCGCGCGGCTTGGTCGGGTCGCGCTCGATGATCCCGGCTCGCTCGAGCGCCGCCAGGTGCGAGTGGACGGTCGAGCTGGATGCGAGGCCGAGCACCTCGCCGATCTCGCGCACCGTCGGCGGGTAGCCGTGCTCGGCAGCGTGCTCGCGCAGGACGTCGAGGACGGCCTGCTGGCGATCGGTGAGTTCGGGTGCGACAACCGGGGAATCGAACATATGTTCCCCATGGTACCCGATCGCGTCGGATGCTATCCTTCGCGCACGGTCTCGATTCGTCGGGACCGGTTCTTCCATGCGCACGTGGCGGAATTGGTAGACGCGCCAGGTTGAGGGCCTGGTGGGCTTCACGGCCCGTGGTGGTTCGAGTCCACTCGTGCGCATCTCGTCAGGCGGGCGCCCTTCACGGGCGCCCGTCGTCGTGACGGGGAGACGCCCGGCCGCACGCGATCCCGCTCGCGGCTACCCTGTCGGGGATGGCCACCGACGTCCATTCCTCCCGACACGACCACGCGGATCGCCGCCTCGTGCTGCAGTTCCTCGCAGGCGGCGTGGTGGTCGCCCTCGTGCTCGGCATCGGCAGTGCGCTGCTGCTGCGCGATGCAGCGCGGGCCGAGGCGGAGCGCTCGGCGCGCCGGAGCACCGAACTGACCGCACGCGCGGTCGTCGAACCGGCACTCACCACCGGGGTGCTGCGCCGCGAGCCGGCCGCCGTCGAGCGGTTCGACCAGCTCGTGCGCGCTCGGATCATGGATGCCACGACCGTCCGCGTGAAGCTCTGGAGCGCCGACGGCACCGTCGTCTACTCCGACCAGTCGCAGCTGCTCGGGCGCACATTCGGGCTCGACGGCGAGGAGCGCGAGGTGATCCGTGACGGCGGCACCGTGAGCGAGGTGACCGACCTGGACCGCCCGGAGAACCGCGCCGACCGGGGCTTCGACCGACTGCTCGAGGTCTACACGCGAGTGGAGGCGGCTGACGGCACCCCACTGCTGTACGAGACCTACGTCCGCGACGAAGCGGTATCGCGGAGCGGACGTGCACTCTGGGGCCGCATCCTCCCCACGGCCGTCGGTGCGCTGCTCCTCCTGGAGCTCGTGCAGGTCCCGCTGGCGCTGCGGCTGGCTCGCCGGTTCGGCGATCGACGTCGCGAGCGCGAACGCCTCCTCCAGGCCGCGGTCGACTCGAGCGAGCTTGAGCGACGCCGGATCGCACGAGACCTGCACGACGGCGTCGTGCAGCACCTCGCCGGTGTCGGCCTCCACCTACATGCCGCGTCGGTCGATCCGACGGTGGATGCGGCGGGTGCCGCCGAGCTTATGGGCAGCTCTGCCGCCGATGTGCGCCAGGCGATACGGGAGCTGCGCACGCTCCTGGTCGACATCTATCCGCCCAACCTGCGCGAGCTCGGGCTCACGCAGGCGCTTGAGGACCTCGTCAGCGAGCTCCCGGCGCGTGGCATCAAGCCACGGCTCGAGGTGCAGGACGTCGAGCACCTCGAGCCACGCATCGAGCAGCTGCTCTACCGGGTCGCGCAGGAAGCTGTGCGCAATGCCGAGCGCCACTCGGGCGCGACGCAGGTGACGCTCGAGGTCGGTGGGCGCGGGCCGGCCATCGGTCTGTGCGTCACGGATGACGGAGCCGGATTCGACACGACGCGCGCTCCAGCTGACGGGCACGTCGGGCTGCTCCTGCTGCGCGACCTGGTCGCGGCGTCCGGGGGCCGGCTGCATGTCCGTTCCACTCCGGGGAACGGTACGGTCGTGGACCTGGAGCTCGACACCGACCGTGCCTGACGTCCCCGACATCCGCGTGGCGATCATCGACGACCACGCCATCGTACGTGCCGGGATCCGTCGGCTGCTCCACGGCACGCCGGGCATCGAGGTGGTCGCCGAGGCGCCGGACGGTCGCGACGCCGCGGCGCTGGTCGCGGCCCATCTCCCGGATGTCGTCCTGATGGACCTGTCGATGCCGATCGTGGACGGTACGGAGGCGACCCGCGCGGTGATGGCCGCGGCGCCGGACAGCGTGGTACTGGTGCTCACGAGCTTCGCGCACCACGACGAGGTGCTCCGCGCCCTCGATGCAGGCGCCGCCGGGTATGTGCTCAAGGATGCCGAGCCCGACCAGCTCGTCGCCGCGATTCGCTCGGCCGCGGCTGGCGACGCGCCGATCGATCCGCGTGCCGCGCGGGCGCTGCTGCTCGAGCGCCGCGCGCCCGACCCCACCGGTTCGGTGCTCACCGACCGGGAACGCGACGTGCTGGACGCAGTCCGGCGGGGCCTCCCCAACAAGCTCATCGCGCGCGAGCTGGGTATCGCCGAGAAGACGGTGAAGGCGCACCTCACCCGTGTATTCCAAGCGCTCGGCGTGAGTGACCGGACACAAGCGGCCCTGTGGGCCGAACGAGAACGAGCGACGGGCAGCGGCGAGGGCTGACTGCTCCCCTGCCGCCGCCCGTCGGTCGCCGACGGCTGCGTGCTCAGCCGATCGTCGTGCGACCAGCCTCGACGAGTGCGGTGAACTTGATCCCGCTCGCGTTGTTGGACACGAGCAGCTTGATGCGATCACCGTCGCTGCCGCTGCGGTTCTCGTAGGTCCAGCCGGTCGTCAGCACGACGGCAGCGACGGAGTAGAAGCCGTTGTGGATGCGCACCGCGAAGCAACCTGCGTCGTAACTGAGCGGGTTGATGATCAGCTCCTCCGGGTTGGCGAGGCCGGTGATGCGCGGGTCGTCGCAGGTCGCGACGACGTAGGCCGGGGACGATGTGACCGGCGCGGGATTCTCCCGCTCGGCGCCGCCGCCCTTCGCGCTGGCGGTGGGAGCGGCGATCGCCGCGAGGCACATTGAGAGGGCAAGGACAGTGGTGGCAGTGGTGGTGCGGCGCATGGAAGCTCCTGTTCAGAAGGTAGGTGACATCTGGAGTGTCGGGTGGCGCCGGTCGGCGCGACTAGTGGACCTTGGTCCTAGGACCCCACCCCCGAGGCCGCGCCTCGACCGGGCCGTTCGATAGCGTGACCGACATGAGTCGCTCCATCCGTGCAACCGTGCAGGTCCCGTTCACCCTCCTGTGCATGCTCGCGTGCGCCCTGCTCGCCGCAGGCTGCGGCGGGTCCGACGACACGCCGAAGTCGTCGGCTGCTGCGAAGCGGAAATCGGCGTCGACGGCCGACCGTGACTGGTCGCGCCAGCGGGGCGCGGCCTGGGACGAGTACGTCGCTGCCTTCCGGACGGCCTGGGACATCGGCTGCGCGAACACGGTCCGGCTCGGTGGCGGGACCTCGCTCACCCACGAGGGCGAGATGGTCACGTACGCTGACTGCAGCGGCGCCAAGCGCGACCCCAGCCCGACCGAGGCGCCGGACGAGCTCCCGGAGGATCCCGCGGCGTTCGGCGCCGAGGACGGGGAACTGTTCGCGTGCGAGGAGGTGTTCGACACGCTCGCGCTGGCGATCGGCAGCGACGGCACGCTCAGCTCCGGCGACACCGAGTTCTCCACGTCCAATTGCCCGGCCGAGGGCGACGGCGTTCCCCCGAAGGCCGAGGCCGTGAAGGCAGCAGCATCCAAGGCCGCCGGCCCGATCGTGGACTGTCCGGGCTTCGGGCTCGACGGCGAGGGCAGCGGCTCGGGCGGGTTCGGGTTCAGTGACGTCTCGGTCCGCAACGTCAGCTGTCCCGTCGCCAAGCGGCTGCTGCAGGACCACATCGCTCGAGCGGCGTTCCCCGGCGCGGTGCTTCCCGGCGGGCTCGCCTGCAGGGTCACCGCCCACGTTGACTACGAGCCCGCATTCGTACCGCCGCCGGAGCCGAAGGAGGACCCGGAGGACGAGGCGGACGCCGACGCGGATGCGGATGCCGACCCGGACGCGACACCCAAGCCCAAGCCCAAGCCCAAGCCGAAGCCCAAGCCCAAGCCGCGCCCCGAGGTCAAGGAGAGCGACAGCTACCGCTGCGCCAACGACACGGCCTCGCCACCGACGGCCATCCGCTTCACCCTCGGTTAGGAGGGCGGGCCCTGCCCGGCCTGGCCCGGCTCGAACGGCAGGCCCGTCGCCGGGTCGATGCCCTGCAGCTTGGTGACGTCGCTTGGGCGAACCGGGCGCTTTGCAGGCGCCAGGCCCGCCGCTCGCTCGGCCTTGATCTGCTCGATGATCTTGGCCGGCGTGATGGTGCCGGGCGCGCCATCGGGGCCGGGGAACCAGCACGCCATCTGGTGGCCGGGGTCGCCGTCCTTCATCTCCAGCGGCGGCATCTGCTGCTTGCAGATCGACTGCATCTTCCAGCAGCGCTCGTGGAACGGACACCCTGATGGCGGATTCGCGGGGCTCGGAACGTCGCCCTTGAGCACGATCCGGTCCTTGCGGCGCGCGACCTGGGGATCTGCGACGGGGATCGAGCTGAGCAGCGCCTGCGTGTAGGGGTGCTGCGGATCGGCGTAGAGCTTCTCCGCCTCCGCGATCTCGACGATCTTGCCGAGGTACATCACGGCCACGCGGTCGCTCACGTGCTTCACGACCGCCAGGTCGTGCGCGATGAACAGGTAGGTCAGGTCGAACTCGTTCTGGAGGTCCTCCAGCAGGTTCATCACCTGCGCCTGGATCGACACGTCGAGCGCCGAGACCGGCTCGTCGCAGATGATCAGCTTCGGCTGCAGCGCGAGGGCGCGAGCGATGCCGATGCGCTGGCGCTGGCCGCCCGAGAACTCGTGCGGGTATCGGTTCGTGAACGCCGGGTTGAGACCGACGATGTCGAGCAGCTCCTTGACCCGCGCCTTGCGCGTCTCCTTGGTGCCAATCGAGTGGATCACGAGCGGCTCGGCGATGATGTTGCCGACCGTCATGCGTGGGTTGAGCGACGCGTACGGGTCCTGGAACACGATCTGCAGGTCACGCCGCACCGCGCGCATCTGCTGGTTGTTGAGCGTCGTCAGCTCCTGGCCCTGGAACGTCACGCTGCCGCTCGTGGGCTTGTGCAGCTGCAGGATCGCGCGCCCGGTCGTGGACTTGCCACAGCCGGATTCCCCCACGACGCCCAGCGTCTCGCCCGGCCACAGGTCGAAGCTCACGTCGTCGACGGCCTTCACGGCGCCGACTTCCTTCGCGAAGATCGCGCCCTTGCGGATCGGGAAGTACTTCTTGAGGTTGCGCACCTGCAGGATCGGCGGCGCCGAGTAGTCAGGCCCCTTGCGCTCGACCTGCGATCCGGCGAGCGGCGTCCCCGGTGCTCCTGGCGTCATCGTCATGCCATGCCTCCCTGGCGCTTGGGCACGAGCCCGACTTCAGCGCGCTCGATCGCCGGGTGCCAGCAGGCAGCGACGTGCTCCTCGTCACCATCGACGGGCGCGATGAGCGGCGGGAAGCGGTCCGTGCAGATCGAGGTGCGGTACTTGCAGCGCGGGTTGAACCGGCAGCCGCTCGGCGGGTTGATCAGGTCCGGCGGCAGGCCGGGGATCGACTCGAGCCGCTCGCCTTCCTCGATCGTGTCCTCGAGCGAGGGGAGCGACCCGAGCAGCGCCTCGGTGTACGGGTGCTGCGGGTGGTCGAAGATCTCGTCCGTCGGCGCATGCTCGATGATCCGGCCCGCGTACATGACGGCGACGCGGTCGGCCACCTCGGCCACCACGCCCATGTCATGCGTGATCATGATGACCGCCGTGCCGAACTCCTTCTGCAGGTCGGCGATGAGCTGCAGGATCTGTGCCTGGATGGTGACGTCGAGCGCCGTAGTCGGCTCGTCGCAGATGAGCACGCGCGGGTTGCACGCGAGTGACATCGCGATCATCACGCGCTGTCGCATGCCGCCCGAGAACTGGTGCGGGTAGGCGTCCAGTCGCTCCCGGGCCGCCGGGATCTGCACGGCCTCCATGAGCTCGAGCGCGCGTGCACGCGCCTGCTGCATCGTCATGCCCTTGTGGTGAATCAGGCCCTCGGTGAGCTGCGTGCTGATCTTCAGGACCGGGTTGAGCGAGGTCATCGGGTCCTGGAAGATCATTGCGATCTCGTTGCCGCGGACCGCCTGCATCTCCTGCTCGCTGATCTGCGTCAGGTCGCGGCCGTCATAGAGCACCTGGCCGCCGGCGACCGTGCCCGGAGCCTTGATGAGTCGCATGACGCCGAGCGAGGTCTGGCTCTTGCCGCAGCCGGACTCGCCGACGATGCCGAGCGTCTCGCCTTCGTCCACCCAGTAGGACACGCCGTCGACCGCCTTGACGGTGCCGGCGCGGGTCTCGTACTGGACCTTGAGGTCCCTGACTTCCAGGAGTGCCATTCGGGGGTGCTTCCTTCTGCCTAGTGGATCGCGCCGCGCGGATCGAGTGCGTCCCGGACGCCGTCGGCGACGGCGACCGTCGCCAGGACCGTCACCGCGATGAGCAGTGCGGGCACCCACATGAGGTGGGGCGCCGCATCGATGAATCGGTATCCCTGCTCCGCGAGTTGACCCCAGGACGTGTTCGGCGGCTTGACGCCGAGTCCGAGGAATGACAGGAACGCCTCGCCGAGGATCGCGTTGGGGATCTCCAGGAAGATCGAGACGACCATCACGCCGAGGGCGTTGGGGATCACGTGCTTGGAGATGATCCGACCCGCCGGCGCGCCGTTCGCGCGCGCGCTCTCGATGTATTCGTTCTGCTTGAGACTCAGCATCTGCCCCCGCATGATGCGTGCCGAGGTGAACCACGTGGTCAGCGTGAGCGCCGGGACCATGAAGGCGATCGGCGGCGCGCCTTCCCACTTCTGCCTGATCACCGTAGCGGTGATGATCGCGAACGGCAGGTAGGGCAGCCCGTAGAGCGCGTCGAGCAGCCGCATCATCGCGTTGTCGACGCGTCCGCCCACGTACCCGGAGATCGAGCCGTAGACGACGCCGATGGCGAGGATGACGAGCGCTGCCGCGAACGCGATCGAGAGCGAGATGCGCGCCCCCAGCCAGCTCATCTTCCACAGGTCGAGGCCGAGCGGGTCGGTGCCGAACCACGCGTTGGCGTTGGGCCGTTCAAGCGCACGCGAGGTGTCGGTGAAGTTCTCGACCTTGGCGTCGCTGAACATCGGCGCGAAGATCGCCAGCAGCACGAACACGGTCAGCACGAACATGCCGACCATCGCGATCCGGTTGCGGCTGAACCGCCGCAGGGCGTCGCGCCACAGCGATCGCTGGTCGGTGGCAGCGCCTGCGTCCTTCTCGTTGAAGGCGGCGACCCGCTCCGACCAGTGGCCGGCGAGGTAGTCCATCTCGCGGCGCGCCTCGATGCGCAGGTCGGGCACGTCGGTCGCTCGCGGGGGCTCGTTGAGCGGGTCCGCATCGCTGCGCGCGTTCTGCGCATCCTCTTCTTCGACGGTCATGTCAGTCATGCGTGATCCGCGGGTCGAGCCAACCGACGATGACGTCGACGACCAGGTTCATGATGATGATGACGGCCGACACCAGCACGGTCGTGACGAGGATCAGCTGGTTGTCGATCGGCTGGGAGAACGCCTTGATGAACTCGCCGGCGATCCCCGGCACGCTCATGATCTTCTCGATGATGAACGAGCCCGTCAGCACGAAGCCGAACAGCGGGCCGGCATTGACGACGGTGGGGATGAGCGAGTTGCGCAGCGCGTGGCGGATGACGGTCGTGCGCCAGGGCAGGCCCTTCGACCGTGACGTCACCACGTATTCCTGCTGCAGCGCCTCGAGCATGGACGCGCGCACCAGTCGGATGAAGTACGGCATGATCGAGAGTCCGAGCAGGACGATCGGCCCGATCCGCAGCGACCACTCCTCCCACCCGTAGTAGGGCGAGTACTTGACCCACAGGGTGGCCGTGACGAAGGCCGGGAAGGCGAACGCGAGCGTGCTGATGAGGGTCACCGCGTAGTCCACGGGGCCGTTCACCTTGAGCGCGCTCGCGAGGCCGAGCGAGATGCCGACGACCGCGGACAGGAAGAACGCGCAGACGCCGAGCAGCATCGAGACGGGCAGCTTCTGGGAGACGATCTCGGAGATCTCGAGGTTGCCCGGCTTGGTCGAGACGCCCAGCTGGCCGGTCACGAGGTTCTTCACGAACGTGTAGTACTGCTCATGGAAGGGCTTGTCGAGCCCGAACTTCTTCTCCAGCTCCTTGACCTGCTGCGCCGAGTACTTCGGGTTGGAGCTGAACACCTGGTCGTCATACGGCAGCGCCTTGACCAGGCTGACCGTGATGAGGGCGGCCAGCAGCAGGACCGGGATGGTCCAGAGCGTGCGCCTGATGATGAACCCGAACATGTCAGTCGTGGCCTCGGTCGCGCCCCGCGGGGCAATGCCTCGGGTTTCCCCGAAATCGCCGCACTCCAACCACCAACCGACACGGAGTCGTCGGCATCGGGTCCCGGAAGAGAGTCGGGGGTGGCAGCTGCCACCCCCGACCTCGTGTTCGATGCCTCAGGCGAGGCGTCGTGTCACTTCTTCTTCTCGCCGGTGATGGCGACGTTCTCCCAGTAGATGATGCCGGACGGGATGAGCTCCATCCCGCTGACCCACGGCTGCACCAGGGTGGCGTCGGCCTGCACGTACAGCGGCGCGACGGGCATGTCGCCCTCGGGACCGCTCAGCTTGGCTTCCATCTCCTTGTAGATCTCGTACCGAGCGTCGTTGTCGACCGTCTTGAGCGCCTCGTCGTAGAGCTTGTCGAACTCCGGCGAGTCGTAGTTGGCGCTGTTGAGGCCGGCCTCGATGTTGCCGCTGTAGAACAGCTGGTACCAGTCCTGCGCGTCCAGGTAGTCCTGGATCCAGCCCTGGAGCATCAGGTCCACGTCGCCCTTGGTCGGCGAGATGCCGATGCCGGTCGTCGAGAACGTGTCGCCATTCGTCGGCTTGAGCTCGACCTTCACGCCGACCTCACCGAGGTTCGCCTGGATCTGCTTGGCGATCGTCGGTGCGTTGCCCGAGTCGGAGATGTAGTACAGGTTGAGCGTCTCGTTCTTGTCCCAACCAGCCTCGTCGAGCAGCGACTTGGCCTTGTCGGTGTTCGGCGTGCCGTCCGTGTTCAGGAAGTCCTGGCTTCCCTCGCCCCAGACGTCGTAGCCGGGCACCGCAGGCGGCACGACGCCGACCGCGGGCTTGTCACCGATCTTGCGGATGTTGTCGACGATGTCCTTGCGATTCACCGCGAGGGCGAGCGCCTGGCGCACCTTCGGATCCGACAGCTCCTTGTTGCGCGTGTTCATGTACATGTACTGCGTGCCGACCGTCTCGTTGCTGATGAAGCGATCGTCGGCCTTCCACTGGTCCACGTCGGCAGCGTCGAACATGACGTTCTGGATGCCGGTGTCGAGGCGACCGCGCTTGAAGTCGGCGGATGCCGTCTTGGCCTCGGCGACCGTCTTGAACACGAGCCGGTCGAGCTTCACTTTGTCGGCGTCGTAGTACTTGTCGTTCTTCTCGAACACGATGTCGCCACCGGGCTTGTAGGAGACGAACTTGAACGGGCCGCTGGCAGAGGTCGCGGGATCCTTGCCGTAGTCCTTGCCGAGCTTCTTGAGCTCGTCGGCGCGGAGCGGGTAGAAGATCTGGATCGTCAGCAGCTGCTCGAACCACGGCACCGGCTTGTTGAGCTTGATCTCGATCGTGGTGTCGTCCTTGGCGACGACGCCGATCTCGTCAGGCTTGCCGGTCGTGCGCGGCGCGGGGCAGGCGTTGAGTGCCTTCGCGTCGTCACCGGCGAGGCGCTCGCACGCTCCGACGATGTCCTTCAGGAAGCCGGCGAAGTAGGCACCGGTCGCGGGGTCGAGTGCATGCTGCACGGCCGCGACGAGGTCGGCGGCCACGATCGGCTTGCCGTCGCTCCACTCGGCGTCGTCACGCATCGTGATCGTGTACGTGAGGCCGTCCTCGCTGATCTCCGGCTTCTCGGTCGCGAGGGCGGGAACGACTTCGTTCTCCTGGCCCTCGAGCCGGTACAGGCCCGCGAACTGCGTGTAGCCCTTGGTGTTCACCGCGTCCAGGTAGGACATGCCCGCAGGGATGAAGTTGCCGGGCTCGGCCTCTTCGCCCTGGTTGACGATCAGCTCCTGCTTGCCGACGAGGTCCTTGCCCCCGCCGCCATCGTCGCTGTCATCGCTGCCACAGCCCACCGCGACGAATGACGCGGCTGCCAGCACCGCGAGGGCGCTCATCAGCTTCTGGAACTTCACGGACACGGTGTTCTCTCTTTTCCTCGGACGACAGTGGAATGGATCCCCCTCGGATCCAGACGCTTGCGGCACAGGTTCGACACCGCATCGCCGGGCTCCTACCCGAGAGGTGCGATGTTCAACGCAGACTCCGGTAGTAAACGCCGAAAACCGCATCGCGCTTCGAGAACGGGACGATCGCGCGAGAACCCGCAGGGTTCGGGATCAGTCGAAGATCTTGGCGAGCGTGAGCGTCGTGGCGACGTACAGGAGGGCCGACAGGACCGTGATCCGGTCGAGGTTGCGCTCCATCACGTGCTGGCCCCCGCCACCGCCACCACCGGCGCCGCCGATCGATCCCAGGCCCGAATCACGGCCCGAGTGCATGAGCACCAGGGTGATCGTGAGGATCGAGAAGATGACGTGGAGGAAGATGACGATGCCTTCGAGCATGCCCGCACGCTACCGCACCGGGCCGGACGCCTCAAGGCGGATCGTCGATCAGTGCGCCGGATCCGACGCAGCTGCGTGGTATCGCACGAGCCCGTCGTCGCCCCGCGAGCGCCGGAGACGGCCGTCGAAGCGTGCGCGCTCGAGGTGCGCGAGCGATTCGGTGGTCGCGAACCGCTGGTTCGCGGCGTCCGGCTCGGCCGCGTCGAACACGCGGCTGAACACCCGCCCGGCGACGTCGTAGGCGGTGGCGCCATCGTCGCCGCCCGCCTCCACCGCGGCCACGCAGTCGTCGATGCGCTCGACGTGGTGGGCGACCAGGGCGCGGGCCCGGGCAGCGGCGCCGGAGAACGGCGCGCCGTGGCCGGGCAGCACGAGCGACGGATCGACCATGGCGATCCCCATGAGCGATTCGAGGTAGCGGGCGAGCGGGTCGCGCTCGTGTCGCGGGAACCGTCCGACCGCCGGTGAGATCCGCTCGAGGAGGTGGTCGCCGGCGAGCAGGATGCCCCCGTCCATGTCGTGGAGCACGAGGTGCCCGTCGGCGTGGCCGGGTGTCAGGCGCACGCGCCAGGTGCGTCCTGCCGCCTCGATGCGATCGCCCTCGTCGAGCGCCTGCCACGCGCCGTCCGCCGGCAGGTCGACTGCCATTCGGACGATGTCCGCCTCGTGCTCGAGCTGGTCGGCCACCGCGTCCGGGAGCCCGTGCTCGTGCAGGTGCTCGCGGATCGATCGGAAGTACGATTCCATGCGGCCGGCGGAGCCCCACACGTCGGGGGCCTGCCCGATCGTGCTGGCCGACGCGAGCACGGGGGCGCCGGTGAGGCGCGCGAGGGCACCGCTGCCACCGATGTGGTCGGGGTGGTGGTGGGAGATGACGATGCGCCGCACGTCGGCGGGCTCGCCGCCGAGGGCGGCTATCGCGTCGCGCCAGAGGCGGGTGGCACCGTGGGCGACGCCGGTGTCGAAGATCGTCAGGCCGCCATCGGCGTCACGCAGGATGTAGGCGTTCGCGGGATCGACCCGTACGTGCAGCGGGACGTGCAGCACCCATATGTCGGGAGCGACCTCGACGGGGGCCCCTGGAGTCGCGACGGCGTCCGGCATCATGGCCGCAAGTGTAGACCGTGCGGCGGCTAGGACTGCCAGATCGTGCCGACGCCGGCGGTGGCGTCGGCGAGCGCCGCGCGCGTCGCGGCCCAGGTGGCGGCCGTCGGCGCCTCGTACGGGCCGGCATCGCTGCCGGCACGGAAGACGTAGACGACGTCGGCTGGATCGCGCTGCTCGGTGTTGGTCTGGATGCGCACCGGCGCACCGTCTGCATCCACGGTGACGATGACCGTCGCCAGGACCACTGCCGAGACCGAGATCGTTGCGCCCCCCGCGGGTGCGGGCGCGGTGCTGGCCGGGGCCGCGTCGCGCCGCAGCTCATCGGCGAGCTCCTCCGAGGAGCGGTAGCCGTAGGCGCCCTCCTGGGTCGTGTCGGCGATCGGGGCTGCGGCAGGGACCAGGAACGGAGCCCGTACCTTGGCGGCCGCGGGTGCCGCGTCGAGCTGCGCCGAGGCGGCGCCTGCCCCGAGGGCGGCGATGGCAGCGCAGGACAGGGCGATGAGCAGGATGCGTCGCATGGGCTCCAGTGAACCATGGAAGGGGCGCGGCGGACAAGCAGTTGTTCCCGCGCTGACGCCCATCTATCGCGTCAGGGATCCGATATGTGCCGAAAGGTGCCCGCTCAGCGCTCGATCGCGATGCGGACCGTGGCGATCGCACCCGGGTCGATGCGCAGCAGCGTGGCCCCTCCCTCGAACGGCGCGGGACCCTGCGGGGTCTCGTCGAGCCGGCAGCGCAGGACGGATCGGACCGGGGCCGTGAGGCGGATCCAGGCGACCGCCGGGGCCGGCGCCGATGCCGGGACCCACCAGCGCACGACCAGGTCGCCGCTCCCGTCGTCGGCGAGCTTGAGCGCGGAATGCACCGCGTCGCCGTCGCCGCCGAGCTCGACCCCGAGCGACGCGATGCGCGCAGCCGGATCGTCGGGCGTCACGCGCAGCACGTCGCGCGCACGGGCGATCGCGCCCGATTCCATGAGCTTCGTGCTGTCCAGGCCAACCCCCGGGCGTTGCGACTGCTCGATCCCGAACGGCTCGAGCAGGAGCGGTGGTGCGAGGAACGCGCGTGCCGCGTCGAAGGAGGCGCCTGCCCCCACGCCCACCGCGAGCTCGACGCGGTGCGGGCCCAGGCACTGGCCACCGGGCGTCGCCAGCGCAGGGCCGGCATGACCCGGGCGGCCGGCGATGTCGCTCCGGCTCAGCCAGCCGACGCTGCGCAGGACCGTCAGCTCGAGCCGGCCGGCATCCGCCTCGTACTCGTGGATGCCGCGACCTGCCAGCAGCACGTCCCCCGCCCGGACGGCGCCGTGGCAGTGGTCGAGCTCGGTGGGAGCCTGGCGCCACGGCGTCGCGGTCGGGGCGTGGCGGACCCGGCGCGCCACCTGGCCCAGGTGCCCGAGCGCCTCGACCTGGTCGCTCGGCTCGAGCCCGTCGACCGCGGCGCGCAGGCGCAGGCGGTGGTCGCACGCCTCGTTGGTGAACTCGACCGCCAGCTGCGCGAGCGGGCTGGCCGTGCTCACGCGCACGCGCGCGAAGATGACGTGGGGTCGCGTCTGCACGGCCCGCCCTGCGCGCGGGGCATCCAGCGACACCGGCAGGTCGAGCTCCCATTGCACGGCCAGCTCCGCCACGCCGGGACCGGCGATGGTCGCCTCGGCGGAGGTGAGCGTCGCGACCAATTCCCGATCATCCGCGAGGGCCCCGAAGTCGTACTCGTCACCGGCGTCGGCCACGTCGATCCAGTCGAGCGTCACGGCGCGCTCGCCTGTGGCGACCTCGAGCACCCGCCGACCGTCACGGTCGATGACCCGTGCCTCGAGCGCTCCAGCCCGGACCGCCTGCGGGTCGACGACCTCGGCGCCCTCGTCCCGGACCACGCCGTCGAGCGGGACCAGTCGCCCGATCGGACCCGGCGCGATCGCGACCGGGCTGCCGTCGGCGCGCGCGGCGATCCCGCCGAACCCGACGCCGTCGTGCACCACCGCCTCCTCGCCGAGCCCGAGCGCCACGCGCAGGTCCTCGACCAGGGAGTGGCCGACCGCGAGGGCGCGCAGCGTGCGTGCCGGCATCTCGTCGTGCACCGCGTCGACGGAGCAGCCGCCGATCGAGTCGTGGGGATGGTTCTCGAGGACCAGTCGCCAGGCGTGGCGCAGGAACGGCTCCACGTCGCGAGCCGGGCGGACGCCGGCCGCCACCGCCAGCGCCATCAGCGGCTCGACGTGTGTCTCGAGCAGCGACTGGAGCCGGTCGTTGTCCTGCTTGAGCGGGATCCGCGCCGAGAAGATCGAGGTCAGGATCGGCGCGTGGAGCGAGCCGCGCAGCTCCCCGCGGTGCCGCTCGAATGGCTGGCCGGCCGCCTCCGAGCGCCGCTCCGCGTCACGCACCGACGCGACGTAGGCCGCCAGCCCCGTGATCCGCACATCGGCGTCGGGCAGCAGCTGCGCCAGCCGCTCCACGACGCGGGGCAGCTGCTCCTGCACGGTCTCGTGGTCGCAGCCCGCGGCGAGCAGCATCGCGTCGCCGGATGCCCGGACGGCCAGGAACGGCGCGAGCTCGGCGACCCGCTCGTAGCCGGACGCATCGTCGGCGGTGTTGCCACGTCCGAGCAGCTCGGCGTTGCAGTAGCCGCTCGTGTAGGGCGATCCCTGCACGAGCGCGAGCACGTCGACGCCGCTCGGGGACTCCCATCGGAATTCGTTGCCCGTGCGGGCGTGCTCGTCGCCCATCCCGCGCGAGAAGATCGCGTTGTCGATGCCGAACCCCCGCAGGATCGCCGGCAGCTGGGCGACGTGCCCGAAGGGGTCGGGCAGGTAGCCCACGGCGAGCGGGGTGCCGAACCGGGCCGCGACGCGACGCCCCTCGTGCAGGTTGCGGATGAGCGACTCGCCCGACACGAGGAACTCGTCGGGCAGCACGTGCCACGGCCCCACCTCGAGGCGGCCGGCACCGACCAGGCGCCGGATGCGCGGCTCCTCCTCGGGCCGGATGGCGAGGTAGTCCTCCAGGACGATCGTCTGCCCGTCCAGCACGAAGGTGGCGAACGCGGGATCGCTGTCGAGTGCGTCCAGGACGCGGTCGACCACGCCCACGAGCTGCATGCGGAAGCGCTCGAAGCTGCGGTACCACTCACGGTCCCAGTGCGTGTGCGCGTAGACATGGACGCGCCAGGTGCCGTCGCCGGCGACCGGGGGAGCGGGGAGTCGGATGGGTTGCACATCGCTACTGGGGGGGGCGGAAGGCGCAGGCATGGCCGAGATCCTAGGCCCCATGCCGGGCGCACCGCGCCCGCGACATAAGCATCACTTATGGGGAGCATGCATATTCATGATTCGCGCCGATCGGTTCGAGTCCGTACTATCTCGCCATGCTCCTTGCTCGAACGACTTCAGGTATCGATCTGCTCCCGACCTCGGTGGCCACGGCCGCGCCGTTCGCCACGCCGGAGCCCCCCGCCCGCTGGGCGCGCTGGTACACCAGCCCCATCGCCCGCATCGACTACGGGACGGGCAGCCGCATGCCGCTGTTCCACGAGGCGCGCATCCCGGCCGATCGTGGCCTGATGGGCGAGCTGCGCCCCACGTTGACCTACGGTGGCGCATCCAAGGAAGCAGCCATCGAAGCGGCTCGTCTGCTCGCGGCCACGCCCGTGCAGGTCGAGTTCAGCTTCCGCAACGGGCGCACCCGGAGCGTCGAGGTCCACCCGGCAATCGCAGTGCTGCGCGACGCCAAGGCGGGCGCCTACTGGCTCGCACCGCTCCAGACGACGGTGCAGCTGCGTGGTGAGTGGCTCGACGCGCCCCACTCGATCGACGGCCCCGCGTTCGGCGGGGACGACGCCGTGCTGCGGACGCCGAGCATCCTGAGCGCCACGCGCGACATGGTGGCGGTCGTGGGTCGCGACTCGGTGATCGTGCCCGGTCGCTGGACGAGCGCGCCCGCCGACTCGATCGTGCGCAGCTGACGCTGCGTCAGACCGCGCGCGCGGATTCCTCGATGCCGACGACGTGGTCGAAGTCGAACGTCGCCGCGAGCTCCTCGTAGAAGCCTGCCGAGTCGACGATCGTGCGCGTGTAGGCCTCGACCCGTGCTCGCCAGCGCCACGCGGCGGCCGTGAGCGCCAGCAGTGCGCACCCGAGCACCCCGACGACCGCGGCCAGGAGCATGGGCATGCTGCCGCTGGCGGGCGAGACGGCGAGCACGCCGAGCGATGCCGCGATGAGCAGCAGTGCAACGATGGTCGCGGCGCGTGGCTTCATGTCTCGAGGGTCGGTCGGCACGGTCGGTCCGTCAACGGGGATGCGGTCGCGTGGTGCATCGGCACGGGACGGCTGTCGCCTGAGGCCACGTAATTCTTCGCGCACCTGCCCGCAGTTGCGCGGCGGGTTGGGTAGCATCGACGCACCCAGGACCGCCCGTCCGACCACCCCGCCCAGGAGCCCCCTCCCTCGATGGAAGCGACCGCCACGGCGCCAGCCGCGCTCGACCTGCTCTGCGTCAACACGATCCGTACGCTCTCGATGGATGGCGTGCAGCGCGCCAACTCGGGGCACCCGGGGACGCCGATGGCGCTCGCCCCCCTCGGACACCGGCTCTTCACGCGGCACATGAAGCACGATCCCGCGGCGCCCGACTGGGCGGATCGCGACCGGTTCGTGCTCTCGTGCGGGCACGCCTCGATGCTCATCTACTCGCTCCTGCACCTGTCGGGCTACGGGGTCTCACGAGACGACTTGCGCAACTTCCGCCAGCTGCACAGCCCGACCGCCGGCCACCCCGAACGCGGTGAGGTGCCGGGCGTGGAGTTCACGACCGGTCCGCTCGGACAGGGCGTCTCCTCCGCCGTCGGCATGGCCCTCGCCGAGCGCATGCTCGCCGCGCGCTACAACCGACCGGGCAGCGAGGTCGTCGACCATCGCACCTGGGTGATCGCATCCGATGGTGACCTGATGGAGGGCGTGGCGCAGGAGAGCGCATCGCTCGCCGCGCTGTGGGCGCTCGGCAAGCTCACCGTGTTCTGGGACGACAACCGGATCACCATCGACGGCACCACCGAGATCTCCTTCACGGAGGACGTCGCGGCTCGCTACGCCGCCTACGGCTGGCAGGTGCTGCACCTCGACGACGTCGACGACCTCGAGGCGATCGACGCCGTCGTGGCCGAGGCGACGGCGGACGAGGCGCGCCCGACGCTGGTCGTCACCCGCACCCACATCGGGATCGGCTCCCCGCGCCAGGACACGCCCAAGGCGCACGGCGAGCCGCTCGGCGAGGAGAACGTGCGCCTCACCAAGCAGGCGTACGGCTGGCCGGAGGACTCCGACTTCCTGGTGCCGGACGAGGTCCGCGAGGCCTACTCGACCGTCGCCGAGCGCGGCGCCGCCGCCGGGCAGGCGTGGGACCAGGCGTTCGCGTCGCTGCGGACCGCACATCCCGACGTGGCGAGCGAGTTCGAGCGCGTCATGCATGGCACGCTGCCCGCCGGCTGGGCGGACGGGCTGGTCCACGAGTCGTTCGAGGACGCGGGCGGCGCCGCGACGCGCCAGTCGAGCAGCCAGGCGATCAACCTGATCGCACCGCGGCTCCCCGAGCTCGTGGGCGGCAGCGCCGACCTCGCCGCATCGAACCTGACGACGATCACCGACGGCGGCGACGTCTCGGCGCTCGATGCGAGCGGACGCAACCTGCACTTCGGCATCCGCGAGCACGCGATGGGCGCGATCACCAACGGGCTGGTCGCGCACGGGGGGCTCCGCGCCTTCGGCGGCACCTTCCTCATCTTCAGCGACTACATGCGACCTGCGATCCGGCTCGCCGCCCTGCAGGGCCTGCCCTCGATCTTCGTGTACACGCACGATTCGGTCTACTTGGGCGAGGATGGCCCGACCCACCAGCCGATCGAGCACCTCGCCTCGCTGCGGGCGATGCCGAACCTGCTCGTGCTGCGCCCGGCCGAGGCGAACGAGACGCTCTCCGCATGGAAGGTCGCCATCGAGCAGACCGACCGTCCGGTCGCGCTCGCGCTGACGCGCCAGAAGCTCGAGCCGTTCCGGTACGGGGGCGACACGCGGCTGCAGGGTGCGGCCGTCGAGCGCGGCGGCTATGTGCTGCGCGAGGCGATGGGCGGCTCGCCCGAGGTGCTCATCGTCGCGAGCGGCAGCGAGGTGCACATGGCGCTCGCCGCGGCGACCCGCCTCGAGGAGGACGGCACGCCCACGCGGGTCGTGAGCATGCCGTGCCAGGAGCTGTTCCTGGAGCAGCCGCGCGAGTGGCGCGACGAGGTCCTGCCCCCGCGCGTGCGGGCACGCGTGTCGGTCGAGGCCGCGGCGACGTTCGGCTGGGACCGGTTCGTCGGCGATGCGGGTGAGACCGTGGGCATCGATCGCTTCGGGCTCTCCGCTCCGGGCGACCAGGCCGCGACCGAGCTCGGCATCAGCGTCGAGGCCGTCGTCTCCGCGGCGCACCGCACGCTCGCGACCGTCCACGCGGACACCGACCGGAGCTGAGCACGATGGCCACCAAGACCATCGCGATCGGCGCGGACCACGCGGGCTACGAACTCAAGGACGAGCTCGGTGCCGTGCTGTCGTCGGCGGGCTACCGGGTCCTCGACCTCGGCACCAACGGCCCCGACAGCGTCGACTACCCGGACTTCGCGGCCGCGGTCGGACGCGCGGTGCAGGACGGGACCGCCTGGCGCGGCCTCGTCGTCTGTGGCTCCGGCGCCGGCGCGTGCATCGCGGCCAACAAGCTGCGTGGCATCCGGGCGGCACTGGCACACGACACCTACAGCGCGCACCAGGCCGTCGAGCACGACGACGCCAACGTGCTGTGCATGGGCGCTCGCATCATCGGTGGTGCGCTGGCCGAGGAGATCGTGCTCGCATGGGCGGGCGCGGAGTTCACCGGGGACGAGCGCCACCAGCGCCGCCTCGACAAGGTGCTCGCCATCGAGGCGGGCGAGGAGCGATGACTGACATGACCCCGAACGACCGGCTCACGAAGCTCGCGGCCCTCGGACAGGCGCCCTGGCTCGACTCGATCAGCCGCGAGTGGCTCGAGAGTGGCGAGCTCGTGGCGATGCGCGACCGGCTGGCGCTGCGCGGCGTCACGAGCAACCCCTCGATCTTCCAGGCGGCCCTGCGGCACTCGACCTACGACTCCGCGGTGCGTGAGCTCGCGGAGTCCGGCCTCGACGATCGCCAGATCTTCCACCGCCTCGCCACCGACGACATCCGCGAGGCGTGCGACGTGCTGCGCGAGGTGCACGACGAGACCGGCGATGGCTACGTCTCGATCGAGGTCGATCCCGACCTGGCGCACGACACCGAGGGCACGATCGCGCAGGCGCTCGAGCTGTGGCGCACAGTCGCCCGGCCCAACCTGATGGTCAAGATCCCCGCCACCGAGGCCGGGCTCCCGGCGATCGAGGAAGTCATCGCGGACGGCATCAACGTCAACGTGACGCTGCTGTTCGACGTGGGTGTCTACACCCGTGTGCGCGAGGCGTGGCTGCGTGGCCTGGAGCGCCTCGGCGCCGAGGGCGGGGACGTCACCTCCGTCGCCAGCGTCGCGTCGTTCTTCGTCAGCCGTGTCGACACCAAGGTCGACGCGCTCCTCGATGCGCGCGACTCCGACGACTGTCGCGAGCTGCGCGGCACGGCCGCGGTGGCGAACGCCGTCGTCGCCTGGGCCGATGCGCAGCGGCTCGTCGAGGATCCGCGCTGGGCGCCGCTCGCCGCGGCTGGCGCGCGGCCGCAGCGGCTGCTGTGGGCCAGCACCGGCACCAAGGATCCGAGCTTCTCGCCGACCAAGTACGTCGACGAGCTGATCGCCCCCGACACCGTCAACACCCTGCCCTTGCCGACGCTCGAGGCGTACGCCGCCGGCACGGGTGATCCCGTCGTGACGATCGACGAGGAGCGCGTCGGGCGCGCACGGCGGGAGCTGGACCGCCTCGCCGAGTGCGGCATCGACATGTCCGAGGTCACCGACGAGCTCCGTGACGAGGGCGTCGCCGCATTCGTCGCCGCATTCGACGGCCTCCTCGCCGACGTCGTCACCAAGCGCACGGCGATCACGAGCTGAGCTGCGCGGCGCGCACGCGCCCGAGAATTGCGACGGGGCCCGAGCTGCAGGCGTCGGGCCCCGTGGCGTGGGGTGCTACCGGTGTGTCCCGGTGCTGACCATGCCGTCGCCCCTCGGGGCGCTGGCCGGATGTCGTGGTCGCAGTCGGCCTGGGGGGCATCGTGCGGACGTCCGGTTGATGAGAGGGTCGCGCCCTTCGGTTGCAGGCGGAGCGACGGCTCGGTCGTATCGTTCCCGCGCAGGAGCGGGAATGCTTGGATCAGGTCCGGCGCAGCTCCTGCATCATCGCTGCGAGGCGCTGGATCGAATCGTGCGTCGCGTCGGCCGGCTGGACGCCGGTGACCGGGCTGGCGTAGGACGGCACCACCAGACCGGCGGGCGTCACCGCCTCGCCCCGGGCGTTGACGTGGAGCGCCACCGGCGCGTTGGTCGGTCGCGCCGCCGTGGCG
>JAOPYU010000301.1 GCA_025964455.1 Thermoleophilia bacterium
CGCAGCGAACGGCCGAGCTGGTCGATCGGCGGGGTCGGCGCCGGTTGGACGCCACTGAGCTCTGGGAGGCGCGCTTCGCCGTCGAGCGTGGTGCCCCGCGCAGGGAACACCCGTCGATCACTCGTGATCGTGCCTGGAATCGCGTCGGTCATGGTCCCGTCTTCTTCCGTCCCACCCTGGATGTCGAGCCCCGCACGCGCGACGTTGCAGCAGGGCACGGCCGTGCGATGATTGCGGCATGTCGCTCAAGGAACTCATGAAGGGCACCGGCGGGCACCTGCTCACCAACGAGGAGGCCACCTCGGCTCCACGTTCCGGGTACGTCGGCGTGCTGCCGGTCGAGGAGCTGCCGCGCCCCGAAGGGCTCGCGGAGGGCGCCGAGCTGCACGTGGAGTGGCTCCAGATCGCCGTGACCTGCCCCAACTGCACCAACTACGGGCGCATCGTCGGCGAGGGCTCCGAGTACCGCAACATCACCAAGATGCTCAGTCCGATGTTCGCCTGCTCGGTCTGTTCCTGGGGCCCCACCGAGGAGGAGTGCCCCGACAAGTGGGCGGTCTACTACTCCGGTCGGCTCGGCGGGACGATGGTGTTCGCCATGAACGAGGAGCACATGGAGGTCCTCGTGGGCTACCTCGAGACCCCGCCCAACCGTCGCAACACCACCGAGTACCCATGGGAGTACCGCGCGCTCATGGGTCGCCTCCCCCGCGGCATCCTCTCCGGACGCTACCGCGGCGACATGGTCTCGCTCGTCAAGCGCCTCCAGCGCACCCGCCCGCACAAGATCTGACGCGCGGTCGCGCGCAGCACCTTCGTCGCGAGGTGCTCGCGATTTCTTGTCCCCTGTACACAAAATCGTGCACGCGCCGCCATGAGTGTCAGACGGTGCTCGTGATTCCTTGCGCCCGCGTCAAGAAATCGTGCGCTCGGCGGGATGGGGCTGCCACGCGTACGGCCAGCGTGGCCGCCTCACGCACCCCCGGCCGCCTCGCGCACCCCCATCGCCGCGCGCACGATTTCTTGTCCTATGCACAAGGAATGTCGAGCACCTCGTGACGAATCCCGGCCGCGCACGCGATTTCTTGACCCATGCACACGAAATGTCGAGCACCTTGTGACGATCCCGGCCGCGCGCCGCGAGCTACAGCTTGGCGACAGGGAAGTAGATGTCGGTGTGGAGGTCGTCCTCGTCCACCTCGGAGGGCGAGTCGCGGTACACCTCGACGATCGGCTGCGCCAGGAGCGTCCAGCCGTCGTAGCGCAGGGGCCCGTCCATGACCTGCTCGTAGGTGTCGAGGATCCGCTCGTAGGAGCCGACGTGGGTCGCGCACAGGTATCGCCCGGGCGCGGTCACGACGACGAAGGCCGGCTCGGTCACGGTCTCGGCATCAGCGGGGTCGATCTGGACGCCCACGTCGTAGCGGCGGTCCTTGGGGCCGAAGTGGCGCGGATCGTCCCAGAGCAGCGCCACGCCGCGCGCGTCGAGCGACCGGCCGAGCAGCCGTCGCGGCGACGCCCAGACGATCAGCTCCTGCCACGTGGCATCGGTGAGCCCCGGGTCGTGCGATCCGGGATGCCGGAACGCTGCGACCCAGATCGCGTGGAGGTACTGGAGCGCGACGGCGGACATTGCGCAGCCCGTACCCGGCGCGGTGCACGGCCGAACCAAGGTTCGACCGGGCGATCACCCGCCGCTGGTGAGTGCGCGCTCCATGGCGATGTCGACCCGCTTGCGAACGGCCTCGGTCACGTCGTGGACGATCGCGCGATCCGCGGACGCGTGATCGAGCACGCAGCGCTCACGCGAGGCCGACACGAGCCGCATCGTGACGACCGGTGCAGTCGACGGCTCGGCGATGCCGGAGACGATCCCGAAGGCCGGGAGCGCCTCGTAGACCCCGCTGCGCTCGATCTCGTCGAGCAGGTCGACGACCTGGCGGCTCGTGAGTGAACCGACGAACCGCTGGTCGCTCTCGCAGGACTGCCCGTTGGCGTGCAACACGCTCGAGCGCCACACCTCCGCCCCGGTGCGGTTGGACCGGAGCTCGAAGGTGTGGTCGGTGCACACGCCCTCGAGCCCGCTCTCGGTGACCGTGAGCTCGAGGCGCGTGAAGGAGTGGTAACGATCCGGTTGAAGGGCTGCATCGTGCATGCACCCAGATCCTCCCCGCCCCGCCGGGGATCCGACCTGCCCCGAGAGCAGGTTGCGACCAGAGCGACCACCCGCCCGGCCACGGTGGGCCAGCGCTATCATGAACCTGCAGGCCCCGATCGGACCAGAGCGTTTGCAACACTTCCGGTTTGAATGATCGATTGCTGGGGAATCATCTCGCTACCATGAAGCCGCTCGCTGACATCACGATCCTCATCGCCGAGGATGAGCGCCCCGTCCGGATGCTCCTGCGCGTCGTGCTCGAGGCCGCTGGCGCCCGGGTCATCGAGGCCGAGCACGGTGCGGTCGCCCTGCGCCTGCTCGACCTGCATCCCGAGATCGACCTGCTCTGCACCGACGTGAACATGCCGATCCTGGACGGTGTCGGCCTGGTCGCAGCCACCCGCCAACGGCGCCCGCAGCTGCCCGTCATCGCCTGCACGGCGATGAACGTCGACGACTCCTACCCCACGCTCGCCCCCATGGTCGACGGCGTCGTCCAGAAGCCGTTCGTGCCGTCGGACCTCGTGCGCACGATCGGCGCGGCGCTCGCGCGCCGGGACCAGATCGACGCGATCGCCGCGTCCTGATCGGACGAGTCCTGCGAACGTGACGCCTTCGGGTGTCAGGATGGCGCGCATGACCGCTGCTCCCACCGACCTGCCTCCCGGGCGCGTGCTCCTCGTCACGGGGGCGTCGAGCGGCATCGGGCGCGCCACCGTCGTTGAGCTCGCCCGACGCGCACGGAGCGCCACGACGATCGTGCTGGTCGCGCGACGCGGCGACGAGCTGGAGGCGACGGCTGCCATGGCACGCGCCGCATCCCCCGCCGACCACGTCACGTACCGATGCATCGTCGCGGACCTCGGGGACCCCGACGCGGTCGCCGAGCTGGGTGCGAGCGTGGCGCGCGAGTTCGGACGCATCGATGCGCTCGTCAACAACGCCGGCGTCGGCAGCGTCCTGCCCTTTGCCGACCCGGGCTTCCTCGACGACGCCGATCGGATGCTCGCGCTCAACCTGCGTGCGCCGATCGCGCTCGTCCACGACCTCCTCCCCCAGCTGACCCAGGCGGGCGGATCGATCGTGAACGTCTCGAGCGTCGCCGGCCTCGTGGGCACGCCGCACTCCGCGGTCTACAGCGCCACGAAGTGGGCGCTCACCGGGTTCACCGAAGCGATGCGCGCGCAGTTGCGGCCGCAGGGCGTTCGCGTGATCGGGATCCATCCCGGGCCGGTGCCCACGCCCGGCTGGCCCCACGAGCACCTCGCCTCCCGCCCGATCGCGGGCCGACTGCTCGCGAGCCGGGTCGATCGCGTGGCCGCAGCGGTCGCCCGAGCCGCCGAGGGTCGCGGGCCCGATACCGTCGTCCTGCCGGCCACCTACCGGTTCATCCCGGTGCTGCGCGGCATCGCCCCGCCCGCAGTGCGGGCCCTGCTCGACCTCGCCGTCCGTCGCGGGGTCCACGCCCGCGTGACCGGCCGCCCCGAAGGAGTTCACACGCCATGACGACCGCCACGACTCGCCCCACTCCGATCCGGCGCTACCCGTCGGCGTCCAGGCTCGATCGCCTGCTCGATCCCCTGCGAAGCATGGTGCAGCGACGCTCCCTGCGCCCCCTCGTCGTGCGGCACGTCGACCTTCGCGACCGAGGCCTGGACCTCGGCGTGCGGCTGCTGCTCGCCAGCGACCTGCATGCACGCGACGACTGGTTCCCGCGCGAGCACATCGCGGAGGTCGTGGACGCGATCAACGCCGTCGAGGGGGTCGACCTCGTCACCCTGCTCGGTGACTTCGTCGGCGACGATGTCGAGGCCATCCACTGGAGCGCCGAGGAGTACGCGCGCATCGATGCCCCGACCGTCGGCGTCCTGGGCAACCACGACCACTGGTGCGACGCGCAGCTCGTCGAGCGTGTGCTCGCCGAGACCGGCGGCGTCACCATGCTGACCAACCGCGCGCTCCCGCTCGCGGACGTGATCGGCGCCGACCGCGGCGGCGCGACCTGGCTCGCCGGCATCGACTCGTGCTGGACGTTCAAGCGCGGCAACGGCGAGGGCGCCGACCCTGCCAAGGCGCTCGCCGACGTGCCGCCGGGTGCGGACACGATCGTGCTCGGGCACGAACCGCACCTGGCGACGTTGCATGAGCACGTGCTGCACCTCGCCGGGCACACCCATTGCGGTCAGGTGCGCCTGCCACTGCTCGGTGACTGGACGGCGCGCCTGCACATGCCGCGCTACTCCGAGCCGTTCCCCTGCCGCCTCTACGAGGTGCCGGTCGAGCAGGCCACGCCGCCCGAGCCGGACGCGCGACGCACCACACGTGACGAGCGCTGGGTCTACACGACCGCCGGCGTGGGGTACTCCACGGTCGACGTGCGGGTGTTCTGCCCGCCGGAGCTGGTCGTCATCGACGCGTGAACGAGCCGGTGCGCGGTACGATCCGACGGATGTTCAACCCCGCCACCACTGCACTTGCGGCGTCGCCCGACGCGCCCGATCGTCGCGGCAGCTGGCGCGGGGTCGTGGGGCTGTCGTTGGCGGTCACGGCTGCCGCGGCGTTGTTCGCCCTGGTCGCGGCGCTCGCGGTGGATGCACGCTGGTCCTACGTGTTCGTCATGACCCGCTGGATCGTGGTGTTCGTGCTCCTCGCACTCCCGCTCGCCCACCAGGTCGCGATGCGACGCGGGGCGCGCCTCCCGCTTCCCTGGGCCCTGCGCACGCCGGCCACGGCGCTCGTGCTGACGATCGAAGGCATCGCCTACGACATCATCAGCGCGAACGTCGGCTAGGACCTGAAGCGACGCTCGAACCCGAGCACGAACTCGAGCTGCTCCGCGCTCAGTCCATAGGCTCGGACCAGCACGCGGTCGATCCGGTCCACCACTGGTCGCGTCGCGCCCTGGCGGAAGTACGTGTTGGTGATCGTCCCGATCGAGCGGTACGTGCAGGTGCGCAGCTCCGAACAGGCACGGAGCGCGACCATCAGCTCGTCGGCAAGCGCCGCCAGCTCCTCGGCGTCCCCCGGCTGCAGGTCGGGGATCGGGAATGCCGCCAGGTCGCGCCGGTTCACGTTGCGATTGTCGGTGAACACGGAGAAGTACCACCAGAACAGGCTGCTCGAGTACGCCGCGAGCAGCACCCGCGCGTCGACCGCGTCCCGCACGTACAGGGTCTTCAGCTCGGTCGGCTCGCGCAGCGCGCCGTCGGCGTCCCAGATGCCCGGCACGAAATCGGTGAACAACAGGAAATAGGACCAGCGACGCTTGTACAGGACCGCGTTGGCGCTCGTGCCGACCTGCCTCGGGGCGTGCCAGCGGCCCGCGGGCGGATGGGCGAACAGCGCGTCCAGCAGGTGCGTCTCCAGAGGCGTTCCGACCTTGGCGATGGAGCCGTCGACTCCGTGCCCGGGCAGCGGCACGAACCGCACCCGATCGAGCAGGCCCTCGCGCTCGCTGCGGAGCCAGCGGTGGTACCGCGTGGTGTACCAGCGCGACCCGGCGGATCCCTCGACGCGCGCACGACCCTCGAGCAGTGTCACCCGCTGGACCGCATCGGCGAACAGCGCCGCCGGCACCGTGTCGAAGTGCGCGGCGAAGGTGACGTCACACGCGCTCGACCACGCATTGCGCACTGGAACGAATGCACTCGTGCAGGCGACTGACACCGGCAGCACGAACGCGATCCGCGCTCCCGGACTCCCCACGGCGAGCGAGCGCTCGACGATCCACGCTGCACGGTTGCCCACCGGTGCAGTCGCCAGGTCGCCGTGCACGGCCGTGGCGCCGGCCCGCACGAACGGCGGATTGCCGATCACGACATCGGCCTGCGGGAGCACGCTCGCAGCTTCCGCATCACCACCGAGCACCGTCACCCGACCTGGCACCCCGGCCGCGGCCAGCTCCAGCTCGAGCACCTTCGCGCAGGCCGCCCGTGCATCCGGATCGATGTCGACGCCCGTCAGCTGGGCACCGTCGAGCGCGACGTCTTCGCGACCGAGCGCGTGCCGCACGTCGACCAGCACCTCGAGCGCGGCGACGAGGAAGGATCCCGCGCCGCACGTCGGGTCGAGCACGCGGATCGAGCCCAGTCGCGCTGCTACGGCATCGGCGCACCTTGGATCGTCGGCGACGCGGGCGACGAGCGCCGAGACCTGGTCGCCGCCATGTGCGAGCAGCACCTCGACGTCTGCGTCCGGCACGCCCGCTTCCTCCAGGAGGAGGCCGAGGATCGCCCGCCGCGCGAGCCACCGCGCGACGTCGGCGTCCGTGAAGTACGCGCCGTCACTCCGGCGCCCGCTGAGGCCGCCGCGATGCTCCGCAGCCGCCGCGAACGCCGCTGCTGCATCCGCGGGCGAGAGGCGTGCTGCCTCGAGCTCACGAGCGATGGTCGCGATGCGGTCGGTATCTGAGGTCACGCGCGGGATGCTAGCCGCACGGGCGGAGTCAGCGACCGAGCTCGCGGCGGATCGCCTCGTCGATCGTGCGATCCAGGAAGTCGTAGTCGAGCGCCTCCAGCCGAGCCGGCACCACCTTCTGGCTGGAGAGCAGCATCTCGTCGACGAGGTCGCCGCCGAACTTCGCCTTCACGGCGAACACGGGCGTCGGGAGGAAGGTCGGCCGGTGCACGGCGCGACCGAGCGCACGCACGTGGTCGGTGTTGCGAGCCGGTGTCGGCCCGATCGCGTTGACGGGCCCCTCCAGCTCGGGCGTGTCGAGCGCAAAGCACCACATCCGGACCGCCTCCTCCAGCCCTACCCATGGCTGGAACTGTCGACCGGAGCCCATGCGTCCACCGAGCCCGAGCCGGAACGGCAGCAGCAGCTCCTTGAGCGCACCGTCGGACCGAGCCTGCACCGCGCTCATGCGCATGTGCGCGGTTCGGATGCCGGCCGCTCGGGCTGGTTCGGCGGCAGCTTCCCACTCCACGACCACGTCCGCGAGAAACCCCGTCCCCGGCTCGCTCTGCTCGGTGAGGACCTCTTCGCCGCGGTCGCCGTAGTAGCCGGTCGCGCTCGCGACGATGAACGACGACGGCTCGACGTCGAGCTCGCTGATCGCTTCTGCAAGCAGCCGCGTGCCGTCGATGCGACTGTCGCGGATGCGTGCCCGCTTCTCGTCGGTCCACCGCCCGACGATGGTCTCGCCCGCGAGGTGCGCCACGGCATCGAAACGACCCGCTTCGAGCGCCTCACGATCGATCGTCCGAGCTGCCGGGTCCCATGCCACGTCGAGCCCGCTCGAGCTGCCGCCGCGAACCAGGGAGCCCACCTCGTCGCCACGCGCCCGCAACACCCGGCCCAGCTCCGAGCCGATCATGCCGCTCGCTCCACTCACCAGCACGCGCATGCGCGCCATCCCCTCGTCGACGTCCTCGATGTCGTCTACCCACTACGGCGGTATCGTGCGAGCGGATTGCAGGCCGATGCGGCTGCTACGATCGATCGATGCCTTCGTCGTCCACAGCAGGGTCGGGTTCCGCCTCCTCGCAGCAGCGTCCCGGCATCGGCACCGAGATGCTGCGCGACCTGGGCGGCTCGCTCCTGTTCGGAGTACCGCTGGTCTACACGATGGAGGTCTGGTGGATCGGCCAGACCTCGCAGACCGGCGTCATCGCCGTGATGGTGCTGGTCGGAGCGCTCGTCGCGAGCCTGCTGCGGTTCGCCGTGATCCCCGACCTGGGCGGCCCCGGCGCACTGCTGGCTGGCGCTCGCTGCGCGGCGATGAGCGTGCTCGTGGCCACGCTGTTCGCGCTGTGCATCGGCGTGCTCTCCCCCGGCGACGGGATCGCCAAGTGGTTCGGCACTGCTTCGGCGCTCGGTGTGCCCCTCGCATTCGGGGCAGCGCTCGGAAGCGTCTTGTTCCGCCAGGCGGGGCGCGACGGCGAGCCCGACGACGAGGCGTCCTCGGGCGACGGGGGTGGCGGCACCATCGACGACTCCACTCCCGTGCGCGACATGTCGGCAGCGGTGCTGGGCGCGCTCTTCCTCGCGCTGCCGATCGCACCGACCGATGAGGTGCCGCTGACTGCCTCCATGCTCGATCCCGTCCGGGTCGCGCTCGTCGTGCCTGTCGCCCTGCTCACCTGTTACGTCATCCTGTTCGCGACGGGCTTCCTGGAGCACCGCGGCAGGCAGCACCGCGGCTTCCTGGCCACGGCATCGGTCGTCACGACCACCACGGCGATCGCATTCCTCGTCGTCACCGCGCTCCTGCTCGCGTTCGGACAGATCGATTCGGCCACGCCGCCGGAGTGGCTGATCCGTCAGGTGGCCGCGCTCGCGCCCCCTGCCGTGATCGGCGCAGCAGCTGGGAGGCTGGCAGCAGCATGAGCACGTCCAGGCAGGATACGACCGACGCCCCACGCAACCAGGACGGCGCGAGGCTGGTGGTCGGCATCGTCAGCGCACTGCTGCTGCTCGCCTTCACGGCGACGGGCATCATCGTCGACGAAGGTCGCGGCCAGGCTCCTGCGCGCGTGAACGTCGCATCGATCTCCGTCGACACGATCGGGTCCGACACGCACGTGGCGACCGTCGAGGTCGAGAACGTCGGCGACATCACCGCCCAGGACATCCTGCTGCGCGTGGAGGTCGAGGGGGAGGATCCGTTCGACCGCGACGTGCAGTTCCTCGCACCGGCCGAGACCGCCGACATCACCTTCGTGGTCCCCGACGGGACCGCAGAATCCGACATCGACGCGGACGTGAAGGCGTGGTCCGGCGCCCGCTGACGAAGGACTAGCCGCGCCGCGGCGGGGAACCTCCATGGCATGCGCGTCACGGCGTTCCTGTTCT
>JAOPYU010000305.1 GCA_025964455.1 Thermoleophilia bacterium
AGCTCGATCGCGCCAGTGGTGGCGTTGTAGTTCGCGTTGTAGGCGGTGCCGTTGGCATCGATCCACGTGTCGTGCGTCTCGAAGTAGTCCTGGCGCAGCTCGCGGACCTCGGCGGTCGCCGTCGATCGTGTGGTCGAGTTGGAGGCGTTGATCTCGTCGCGGATCGCGCGGTTGGTGCCAGCCGGAACGGGCGCGGGCTTGTTGCGGTCGCGGGCCTGCTGCTCGGCCCGCTCGAGGGCCGCCTGGTCGGCGATCGCCTGCTGGCGCTGCGCCGGCGTGAGGCGCGCGTCGATGACGGCTGCGTCGGACGGGCTGGCCGGGCGCGGCTTGGCGTGGACCGGCGTGGTGGTCGAGCCGTAGCTGGCCGCCATCTTGGACGGGCGCGTGGCCCCGGCCTTGGTCGCCGGCGTGGGCGAGGTCTTGGTCGGGCCGTACGTGCCGGCCTTGGAGGGCGTGGGCGTGGTCGCGCCGGTCTTGGTCGGGCCGTAGGTGCCGGCCTTGGAGGGTCGCGGCTTGGACGCGCCGGTCTTGGTCGGGCCGTAGGTCCCGGCCTTGGAGGGCGTCGGCTTGGTGGCGCCGGTCTTGGTGGGCGCGCCGTAGGACTTGGACTTGGAGGAGGTCGGTGCGGCGCCGCTGGGCTTGCCGGGACGCGTCTTGGTCGGCGTGCTGCTGCTGGGCTTGCCGCCACCGCCCTTGACGGGGCGCGAGGCGCCGCCCTTGGCGGGCGTGGAGCTGCCGCCCTTGGCAGGTCGCGAGGCGCCGGGCTTGGGGCGTGCCGGGCTGCTCTTGGTGACAGGCTTCGGAGTGGGGCGCACGACGGGCGCGGCCGGAGGCGACTTGGCGGGGCGGTTGTTGGACGCGCCCTTCTTGGCCTGGTCGGTGGACTTGGTCGGGGTGGCGCGAGCGGGCGTGGGCTTCGCTGGCGGCGTGACGGGCTTCGGCTTCGGCGGCGCGGACTTGACCGGCGCGGGTGCGGGCTTGGGGGCCGGCGTGGGCTTGGGTCGATCCTCATCCGGGATGCGGCCGAGCGACGCGTAGGGGCGCTCCGCGAGCAGGGCCAGCAGGCCCTCCGCGGGAGGCGTCGTGAACGGCGAGGGTGCACCGATGTCGAAAGTCATAGAGCTGTCGTCCATACGTCCGTGCAGCGGGGTCCAGTCGCTGCGTCCAGTTCAGTTGTACGACGAGTCGACGACTTTGCATAGAGCATGATGTGCAATCCGCAAAATCCAGATGGGATGCGGGTTCGGGCCGTTCCGGGCGCGGGCATGCGGCAGGGGTGGGCATTGAATTCACCAACTCCGACCCCCTGACGCTCGGCATCGAGGAGGAATTCCTCGTCGTGGAGGCGGTCGACGGCGTGACCCCCGCCCCCCGGGCCGACGCGCTGCTCGAGGGCAGCTGGGACACGGTGGCCTCGCCCGGGGGCTGGTTCAAGGCCGAGCTGCTGCGCTCGAGCATCGAGGTCGCCACGGCGCCCAACGCGCGCCTGATCCAGCTCGACGTGGACCTGCGCGCGCTGCGGGAGGAGCTCGTCGTGCGTGCGGAGGCGAACGGCCTGGCGCTGGTCGCGCTCGGGATGCACCCGGCGCTCGACGCGCGGCTCGATGACATCACCCCGTCGGAGGCGCACGAAGGCATCGCGCGGCTGCATGCGCGTGTCGGGACCCTGGCGGACCAGGTCACGCACGGTATCCACGTGCACGTGGGAGTGCCGGACCTGGACGCGGCCGTGGCGGTCATGCAGGCGCTGGCGGCGCACGTGTCGGTGTTCATCGCAGCGACGGCGCACTCGCCGGTGACCCACGGGGAGCGGTCGACGTGGCGTTCCGCGCGCTCGGAGGTCCAGCGACGGATGCTGTGGGCGGGCCCGACCCCGCGCTTCGCGAGCACGGAGGAGTACGAGGTCGTCCACGCGCTGCACCAGCTCGAGAACACGGGCGACCAGCGGTTCCTGTGGGAGGTCGCGCCGGTGCCCGCGCTCGGCACGGTGGAGGTTCGGACGTTCGACTCGCATCCTGATCCGCGAGTGGCGCTCGGGATGGCGGCGCTCGTGCAGGGGATCGCGGCGCACGTGCTCGACGGCGGCGAGGTCGCTCGCAGCAACGAGAGCCTGGAGCGGCACAACCGCTGGAGCGCGATGGAGTTCGGCCCGCGCGCGCGGTTCCTGGTGCCGGGGCACGACCAGCCGGTCGATGCGCCCGAGATCATCCGGGCGGCCGTGGAGCTCGCGCACCCCTACTCGCGCGACCTGGGCAACGAGGAGTGGCTCGACGTGGTGGAGGAGCTGATCCAGCGCCCGCCCGTGGACGCGGCGATCGATGCCTTCGAGGCCGGCGGCGTCGCCGACCTCATGGCCTACGGGCGCCTTCGCGCGACCGGCGCGGCGCGCGAGTAGCGGAACGGATCAGGTGCGGCGGTGCGGGTCGCGGCGCCACATGATCCATGCGAGGATCAGGCCGCCGACGATGCACACGCCCGCGACCCAGACGTTCTGGCGCAGCCCGAGCCACTCGTTCGCGTCATCCACGCGCAGCGGCTCCACGATCAGGCGCACGACCGAGTAGGCAGCGACGTAGAGCGGGAACAGGATGCCGCGCGGTCGCGCGCGCCACGTGCGGACCAGGTAGATGAACGCGAGGCCCAGCAGCAGCGTGCCGATCGCCTCGTAGAGGAAGGTCGGGTGGTACGTGGCGATGTCGGCGGTGTTGGCCGGGCGAAAATCCCGGTCCACGCGCAGTGCCCACGCACCGTCGAAGGGTCGCCCGTACAGCTCCTGGTTGAGGTAGTTGCCGATCCGCCCGATCGCCTGGGCGATCAGGAAGGCCGGGGCGACTGCATCGGCCGCTGCGCGACGCGGCACGCCGAAGCGCGGCGCGAGCCAGAGGCCGACGCCCACCCCGCCGAGGACGGCGCCGTAGATGCCGAGGCCGCCCTCCCAGACCTTCGGGATGTCCGCGGGGTGGTCGAGGAAGCGCGTCGGCTCGCTCGCGACGTGATAGAGCCGGGCGCCGATGAAGCCCGCGACGATGCTGATCAGGGCGAGCGGCGTGATCCGCGACGCGTCCACGTGCTGGCGCTTGAGGCCCCACTCGAAGATCGAGATGGCGATCACGATCGCGATGCCCATGACCAGCCCGTAGCCGTGCAGCACCAGGCCGCCGATCTCGACGTTGCGGAACGGCGGCGGGGGGATCGTGGCGAGCTGTGCGGCGAATGCGAACATTGGTGCGGAACCTACCTGTGCGACCCACGCGCTCCGAACCGGGCAGGTGGGTAGGCATCCGGCGATGGACCTCGCCTTCCGTGCCCTCGACACGAGCGACACCGACGCTCGTGAACGCTTCTGCGCTGCGTGGAATTCCGCCTGGCCCGACGATCCCCTCGCGCCCGTCGAGCTCGCGTGGGAGATCGACATCGAGCCACGCGCACATCGCTGGATCGTCGAGGGCGCGCAGGTCGACGGTGACCCGCTGGGCGTCGCACACGTGGAGCGGATCCGATGGAACGAGGATGACGCGCCGCCGATCGCGTGGATCGGGCTCGTCGCGGATGCTCGCAGCGACGCCGCGTACCGTGGGTGTCTCGCGGCGTGCGCGAGGGCGGCGAGCGAGTGGGGGTTCGACGAGCTGCGCGTCTCGTGCTGGGAGGACGACGAGGATCTGCTCATCGGGCTCCTCGAGCAGTCGTGCTACGAGTGTCGTGAGCGCGAAGTGCACGTCGCACTCGATGTGAACGGGGCAGGGTGGGCCGGCGCGGCCGCGGGAGCGCTGCCCGACGGCATCCGCATCACGACCCTTGCCGACGAGCCGCAGCTCGCCGAGGCTGCATGGGCCTGCTTCTCGGCGGCACCGGCGGACGTGCCGGGCGACGAGCCGGTTGCCGTGATGTCGTTCGACAGCTGGCTGCGCGAGCGCACGGCCCCGTGGGCACGGGACGAGGCGTGCTTCCTCGCCGTCACCGATCGAGACGACGTCGT
>JAOPYU010000308.1 GCA_025964455.1 Thermoleophilia bacterium
GATGAGCACGTCGGATGCGTCGTAGCCTGCCATCCAGCGCTCGTAGCGATCCTCGAGCCCCTGCAGGTACGCGACCTGGACGTTCGCCTCGATCGACCGGTCGCGGCCCCGGATCCGATCCACGAGAGTCGGGATCGACGCACGCAGGTAGATCATCAGGTCGGGCCCGGGCACCACGCGCGTCAACGCGCGGAAGTGGTCCTCGAGCGTGCGGAACTCCTCGGAATCGAGCAGGCCCTGCTCGAAGTGGCTCGACGCGAACACGTGGAAGTGCTCGTAGATCGTTCGGTCCTGGACGCAGACGTTCGCGCTCGACAGGATGTCGCAGTGCTGGCGGAACGCTTGGCTCAGGAACGTGAACTGCGAGTGGTAGCTCCACCGCTTCATGTCCTCGTAGAAGCGCGCGAGATACGGGTTCTCCGCGATGCTCTCGTAGTGCGCCTCGGCACGCAGCCGATCGGCGAGCGCCGCGGTCAGCGTGCTCTTGCCGACCCCCATGTTGCCTGCAATGGCGATGTGTCGTGCCCCGGTTCCACCCATGGGACAAAGTATGGAATCGACACCGGACGCCGCCGTGGACTCCGGTGTCAGTCGGCGTCGTCGCCCGGACGCAGCGATCCGCGACCGAAGCGGCCGCGTCGCGGCATCCAGAACGCTCGCCGCCGCTCGCGCTCCGACACCATCGGGCTCGACGGCTCCGCGCCCGTCCTGGAGGAGAGCGCCCGTCGCTGCGCCGCGAACACCAGCTTCGCCGCCGCCTCGTACTCGGCCGAGCCGGGCGCCATCACGTTGCGCAGGCGGTACTCCCACTCCTGGCGCGCCGGATCGCCCAGCCCCAGACGGGTCGGGTCGTCCGGCTCGAACGCCAGTGCGGTCGCCTCGATCACTTCCATGTGGAAGCTCAGGTACGGCATCTTCGCCGTGTCGCGCAGGGGTCCCGCCAGCCGCACGCCCAGCGTGCACTGACGTCCCTCGGGTATCCGCAGCTGGCTCGTCGCCTTCGCGCCTCCGGCACTCAGGTTCGTCAGCGAGCACGGAGCCACGCGTCCCTCGTGGAACAGCTCCGCGTCCAGCGTCTGGTGCTCCGGCTCGAGCCGGAATGATTCCCGTTGGTTCTCGCTCATCGACAGGGGCATCCTGCCCCGGTGTGCGCCGCGCCAAGCGCGGCGGCACGTCGCCATCCATGGCCACTGTGCTGGTCGCCTACGCGACGGGCACGCGGGCGATCAGCCCGCGCAGCTCGCCTGCACGCTCGGCGATGCGCGCACGCAGGTCGCCGGGGGTCGTCACGACGGCCTGGCCGCGGTACTTGAGGATCTCCTCGAGCAGCCACGTGTCGCCGGCCGTCGCCACGCGCTGGAGCGCGGAGCCGTCGACGAGCCGCATCACGTCGGACCCGTTCTCGAGCACGTAGCCGGCAGCCGACGGTGCGAACCAGACGTTCGCGATGCGGGGCGCATCCTCGAGCGTGCGAGGGGTGTCGGCCTCGTAGCCGGTGAGGTCCACGTCACGCGGTTCGAACGTCACGTCGAGCACCTCGAGCGACTTGATCCGGTCGAGCCGGAACGACCGCAGGTCGTCGGCCTTGCGGCACCACGCCACGGCGTACCAGTGCTGCTTCAGGCGCTGCAGGCGCAGCGGTTCCACGTCGCGGAAGTCCAGCTCCCCACGACCCTGCGAGTAGTACTCGATGCGCAGCACGCGCTGCTCGCGCATCGCCGTCGTGAGCTCGGCGAGCACGTGCTGCTCGCTCGTGGTCGGCGCGGTGGCCGGCACGGACGGGCTGCCGTAGCCGCCGAAGCCCTCGGTCAGCTTGGCGCGCACCGAATCCAGGTCGCTCGACGCGGTCGCGGCCACGAGCGGGCCGACCAGGTCGAGCGCCAGCAGCAGCGCCTTCGCCTCGAGCGGCGAGAGCCGCGCCGGGCGACGGAACACCTCGCCGTCGGGCCAGGCATCCACACGCACGGTGTCGCCGTCGAGCTCGGCATACATGGCGTACGCACCTGCCCCGAAGTTGACGAGCGTGAGCAGGTCGACCGCCTCGCGCAGGGACTTCTCGTCGAGCGCATAGCGAGCCATCAGGTCGGCAGCGGGGATCTCGCCCTCGCCCTTGGGGCCGCACGATGCGAGCAGGTCGCTCATGAGCGCCTGCAGCAGCGCGAACTGCTCGGCGCCGACCGGCGCGGCCGGCTTACGACGGCGCGGCTGTACCTCGGGCATGTCGAGCGGCGGCAGCTCGCCGGCGAGCTTGGGGGCCGGACCTTCGTGCTGCGTCGCGATCGACTCGAGGGCGACCTGCACGGCATCCACGAGCTCGCTCGGTCCGACGGGACGCACGAGGCCGTTCATGCCGAGCACCCAGCCGACGAGCCACGAGAGCGCGGCGTACGGGGTGCGGAAGGTGACGGCGCCGTCATCATGGCGCTCGACGACCTCGCCGGCGTGGCCGAACGAGCGCTCGACCCACCACGCGGCGGACGGGTCGACCCAGAGGTCGGCCTCGCCGTCGAGCTCGCCGAACTGCCACGTCGGGCGCGTGCGGAACTCGGTCGCATCGAAGTCCGCCGGGACCTCGAAGTCACGCTCGCGGCGGCTCGTGAACTTGATCTCGCCCTGGATGCGCGAGAGGCGGAACTGGCGCACGGCCTGGCGCTCGTGGCTGAAGCCGACGAGGTACCACTGTCCGCCGTTCCACACGAGCGTGTAGGGATCCACGACGCGGTCGGCATCCTCGCCGCGACCCATCGTGAAGTAGTTGAAGGTGATCGTGCGGCGCTTGGTGATCGCCGTCTCGAGCTTGGAGATGCGTGCCGCGATCTCGGGCGAGTAGTCGCTGCCGGTGAGCTTGATCTCCGTCGACGCGAGCGCCGGATCGGTCATCGGGTTCTCGCGGCCGAGCGTCAGGTTCTGCAGCGCGAGGCGCAGCGGCTCGGCGTACGCGAACTGGCCGTCGAGCAGCGACAGGCACGAGTACAGGGCCGTCACCTCGCGATCGGTCAGGTCGAGGTTCGGGAGCAGGTACTGGCGGGCGCTCAGGGTGTAGAGCTCCTCGCCGGTGTCGTCGTCGCGCGTGGAGTGGAGGGGCAGGCCCAGGCTCAGCAGCTCCGTGCGGTCGGCGTAGTAGCGACGGGCGAACGCATCGTCGCCCATGTGCGAGTAGCCCTCGACGTGCTCGCGCACGTCACGCGCCGTGATCGCTCGGTTCATGCTCATCAAGAACGCGACGAGCGACAGCTGACGAACGAGCTTTTCCTTCTCAAGCGGCATGACGGTACTCCCTCTCCCAATATGTGCGGCGGGGCGCCCACCGGATTCCCAATCCGACTCGCCCCGTCCGTTCCCACTTCCACCGCAGGGATGGTAGTCAGGTCACACCCTTCGACGGTAGGGGATCAGTACCTGCTCGGCCGCAAAAACCCGCTCATTGCATGAAAAACCCGATGGGCCGTGGCCGTTTCGGCGGTTTCGATTCTGGATCCACTGGGCAGCGGTGGCTGCGTCCGATCCGGTTGGTATCGCGCGCCTACTCGCGGGTATCGTCGGGCTCCCCGCCACGCCCCTGCACGCACGACAAGGGCCGCCTCGAGAGGCGGCCCTGTGGCAATCGCTGATGGTGCAGTGGCCGTCACGCGCGGCGCGGCTCGTCGGGTCAGGCGACGATGCTCGCGAGGTGCTGGTGTGACGGGCAGAAGTGCGAATCAGGCAGCGGCGTGCGCTGACATGCCTTGCCCTTGCGCGTCTGGGCGCGGCATCGAAGCATCGCGCCCTCGGTGACGGCTCGCTCCTGTTCCTTCTCGAGGAACTGCAGCGCCGCTGCCACGTAGCTCTTCACGACGTGGAAGACGCGCTCCTGCTCCCGGATCGGGTAGAAGTAGCGGATGTCGGAGAACAGGCTCTTCGCGGGATCCGCGAAGTAGCGGCTGTCCTTCGCAAGTCGCTCCATCGTGTTCTCGCACGCGAGGAGCACGCGTCGCCGCGCCTCCGTGGTGCCCGCAAGGTCTTCCCCTGCGATGAGCTCACGCGTCTCCAGATAGATCGCTCGGCTGAATCGGTACATGCCTGCCTCGTGCTGTGCCCCTGGCCCCCCGCCAGCTGCACGTTCCCCCAGTGCAGGGCGCCTACCTCTGGCAGGTGGCGCCGTACGTCCACTGTACGGAAAACGCGACGTCTGGCAAGTGCTGTCGTGCGTTGGTCTACGGGAGGAAGGATCGCACCCGCCGGGTCTCGGTCCACCAGCGCGGGGACCCCGCAGGCCGTCGGCGGCCACGACTGTGGCGCAGGCGGACCGTGCATGGCCGGGTCCCGCAACCGGCTCAGTTGGCGGAGGTGCACTCGCCCTGGGGGGTGCCGTTCGCCTTGATCTCGCGTGGGTAGACGTTCACGTAGGTGCTCGGGTCCTTCGCGGCGAGCTCGGACTTGCGGGCCTTGGCGGCCCGCTCCGTCTCGAACACGCCGCTGTAGGCGACGTAGAAGCCCGGGCAGAGGCTCTTGTACTCGTCGCTCAGGAGCACCCCGCCGTCGGTGAACCCGTCGTCCTGCAGGTCCTGGGCGCGTTCCTGCGCTCGCCCCTGGGCGTTCGCGGAAGCGGTGGGGTAGCCAGCGACGACGACCGTCCAGCCCGCCTTGCCTGCGGGCCAGCCGCCCGAGGCGTTCGTGCTGGTCGTGCTGGTCGTGCCGGTCGTCGCACCGGTGCTCGCGGTGCTCGAGGTGGATCCGGTCGTGTCGGCGGTCGCGGTCGTGTCGAGTGGGTCGGTCGCGGCCGCGCCGTCGCTCGGGCAGATGTTGCCGTCCTGGTCGACGGTCACGGTGCCGTCGCCGCCGCCGGAGCCCGGCTCGGTGGAGGGGAGGGCGGCCGCAGGGTCCTCGAAGCCGCCTGCTGCGGCGTCGGGATTCTGGTCACCGAGCTGTGGGATCTGCTCCGAGGAGCCGTCGGCGATCCCGGGCTGCGCCGAATCCGAGCCCTGGGCGAGCGGATCCGTCGACGACGCACCGGAGTCCTGGCTGCCCGCGTCTGCAGGCTCGAGCTCGTTCAGCTGCTGGAGCGGGTCGCAGTCCTGGAG
>JAOPYU010000337.1 GCA_025964455.1 Thermoleophilia bacterium
CGCAGCCGTGCTCGCCGCCGAGTCGCGCGGCGTTCCCGGCGTCGCGCGCTCCGGCCCCGACGGGCGCCTCTACGTGCCGGTCGAGGCGCACCCCGACGAGCTGCCGGCCCGCGCCAGGACCGCAGCCGCGGAGCGTGAGTACCGCGCGATCGTCGAGGAGATCATCGAGATCCGCGGCATCGACGCGCGCGTCTCGGAGTTCGTGCGCTCCATCTCCGACGCCGGGGCCCTCGCCGACACCGCGGGCTACTCGCCCGACCTCACCCACGCCCAGAAGGTGCGCGTGCTCGAGGCGCTCGACGTCGAGGAGCGGCTGGCCGTGGCGATCGAGCTGCAGCGCGAAGTGCTCGCCGAACTGCAGGTGCGACGCCGCATCCGCGACGACATCCAGGACGAGACGCAGAAGCAGCAGCGCGACTTCTTCCTGCGCAAGCAGATGGACTCGATCCGCAAGGAGCTCGGCGACGACGACGCCTCGGTCGTCGAGGAGTACCGCGCCAAGCTCGACGATTCCGGGATGCCCGACGCCGTGCGCGAGCAGTTCGAGCGCGAGCTCGGACGCCTCGATCGGATGGGCGACGGCGGCATGGAGTCGCAGACCATCCGCTCCTACCTCGACTGGCTGCTCGCCGTGCCGTGGGGCGAGCGCAGCGAGGACGAGCTCGACATCGCTCGCGCACGCCAGGTGCTCGACGACGAGCACGCCGGCCTCGACGACGTGAAGGAACGCATCATCGAGCACCTGTCCGTTCGCAAGCTCCGAATCGAGCGGGAAATCGACGCCGACCCTCGCTCGGGCGCGATCCTCACGCTCATCGGACCGCCCGGCACGGGCAAGACGTCGATCGGCGAGTCGATCGCCCACGCACTCGGCCGCAAGTTCGTGCGCCTGTCACTCGGTGGCATGCGCGACGAGGCGGAGATCCGCGGTCATCGTCGCACCTACGTCGGCGCCCTCCCGGGTCGCCTCGTGCGCGCCCTGCGCGATGCCGGCACGATGAATCCGGTGATCCTGCTCGACGAGGTCGACAAGCTCGGAGCCGACTGGCGGGGCGACCCCTCGAGCGCGCTGCTCGAGGTGCTCGATCCCGCGCAGAACCACACGTTCCGCGACCACTACCTGGACGTGGAACTCGACCTCTCGCAGGTCGTGTTCATCGCCACCGCGAACGTTGCCGAGCAGATCCCCGGTCCGCTCCTGGACCGCATGGAGGTCATCCCGTTCGACGGCTACACCGTCGACGAGAAGGTCGCCATCGGCCGCGACCACCTCTGGCCGCGCCAGCGCGACCGCGCCGGGCTCCGGAGCGAGGAGGTCACGTTCGAGGATCAGGCGATGCGCGCAGTCGTCTCTGAGTACACACGCGAGAGTGGTGTCCGTCAGCTCGATCGGGCGCTCGCAACGGTGGCACGCAAGACCGCGACCAACCTCGTGGCAGCCGCCAGCGATGACGACCCGACCGTGACGGTCATCGATCCCGAGACCGCGCGCGTCGCCCTCGGCAAGCGCAAGGTCTGGCAGGAGAGCGCCGAGCGCACCGCCGTCCCGGGCGTCGCGACCGGCCTGGCCGTGACCGGCGCCGGCGGGGACGTGCTGTTCGTCGAGGCGACGTCGATGCCGAGCAACGGCCCCGGCGGGGAGCTGGTCCTGACCGGTCAGCTCGGCGACGTGATGCGCGAGAGCGCACGCATCGCACTGAGCCACGTGCGGGCGAACGCCGACGAGTTCAGCATCCCGGCCGAGGCGTTCGACGCGCGGACGTTCCACCTCCACGTGCCGGCGGGCGCGATCCCCAAGGACGGGCCGAGCGCTGGCATCACCATGGCGACGGCACTCGTGTCACTGCTGACCGGGCGCCCGGTGCGCCACACGTTCGGCATGACCGGCGAGCTGACGCTCCAGGGCAAGGTGCTGCCGATCGGCGGGCTCAAGCAGAAGGTGCTGGCAGCCCATGCCGCCGGGCTCACCGAGATCGTGCTCCCCGAGCGCAACCGCGGCGACCTGGACGACGTGCCGGCCGACGTGCGCGAAGCGATGTCGTTCCATCCCACGATGCTGCTGCACGAGGTGCTCGAGCTGGCACTCGAACCCCAGCCCACCGCCGGAAGGGTGCCCCAGCACGCGAGCTGATCCACCGGAGGGGCGTGGCTCCTGCTACGGTCTCGAGAGCGTCAATGACCTGCATTGGCGCCGATTTTCGAAGCAGGAGCTCCGCCCCTTCATGCGATCCCTCGTCAGCTGGTGCCTCGACCGGCGCCCCATCGTCATCCTGGCGACGGTCCTCGTCCTGATCGGTGGAGTGCTCGGCGCCACGCAGCTGCGCCAGCAGCTCTTTCCGGACTTCGACTTCCCCTTCTCGATCATCACGATGGATGCCGCGGGCCTCGACGCGGTGACGCTCGACGAGCAGGTCGCACGACCGATCGAGCGCGAGGTCGCGGGCCTCGAGGGCGTCGAATCGGTGGCGACCGTCGCGAGTGACGGACAGCTGCGCATCTACGCCGAACTCGCCTACGGCAGTGACTCCAAGGAGATGAACCGCACGATCACCGAGGCGATCGATGGCATCGACCTGCCCGAGGGTGTCGACGCGCCCGAGTTCGCGGGCGGCTTCCAGGAGCAGGCCGTCGTCCTGGCCACGATCCGCGCGAAGGACGGCGACCTGCCAGCGCTCACGCGTCAGGCCGCCGACGTGGCCTCCGACTTGGAGGCCGTCGAGGGCGTCGCGCGCGTCGACGTCTCCGGCGGCTCGGATCCGCGCGTGCAGGTCCGCCTCGGCCGCGATGCGATCGCCCAGGGCGTGACCGCACAAGCAGTCGCCGATGCGATTGAATCGAGCCAGTCGCGCGCGAACGTCGGCGTGGTCGCCGGCGCCCAGGGCCCGCTCGGCATCGTCGTCGAAGGGCCCGACGTCACCTCCGACGTCGCTGCCCTCGAGCAGCTGGTGGTCCCCGGCGCCTCAGCACCGCTCGGCGACCTCGCGACCGTCACCCGGATCGACGCGGCCGACGGCGGATTCGCGGTCGTCAACGGTGATCCGGCCCTCACCGTCTCGGTGTTCCGCGAGACCGGCAAGGACGAGGTCGCCGCAGTCGACGGCGCACTCGAGGTGCTCGACGACGCGGAGCGGACGCTCGATGGTGACGCGGTCTCCGTGCTCTACGAGACCGCGAGTGACATCCGCGGCTCGATCCGCGGCCTGATCGTCGAGGGCGTGCTCGGCGCGCTCTTCGCCGTGATCGTCATCTTCCTGTTCCTGCGCAGCATCCGTTCAACACTCGTCGCAGCCATCTCGATCCCGACCTCGATCGTGTTCGGACTGCTCGCCGCGTGGCTGCTCGGCCTCACGATCAACATCATCACGCTCGCGGGTCTGACGATCGCGGTCGGGCGCGTCATCGACGACGGCATCGTCGTGCTCGAGAACATCCACAAGCACCTCGAGCGTGGCGCCTCGCGTCGCCGCGCGATGGTCGACGGCACGAGCGAGGTCGCCGTCGCGATCGCCTCGAGCACCATCGCCACCGCTGCCGTGTTCCTGCCGATCGGCCTCGTCGGCGGACTCATCAGCGAGATCTTCCTCTCCTTCTCGATCATCGTGACCGTCGCGCTGTTCGCCTCGCTGCTGGTCGCGGTCACGCTCATCCCGGTGGTCGGCAGCTACGTGCTGCGGCCTGCCGCCACGCCCCACGATCCGGAGCACGACGCCCTCGCGCGCCTCGTCGGCCCGGCGACCCGCTTCGGCATCCGCTGGCGCTGGATCGTGCTCGCGCTCGCGGTGCTCTCGATGGCGGGCGTGTTCGGCGCCGTGGCCGCTGGCGCGATCCCCACGCAGTTCCTCCCGTCCGAAGGTGCGAGCCAGGTCACCGGCACCGTGCAGATGCCACCTGGCACGAGCGCCGACGCCGCCCGTCGCGCGCTCGAGCCGCTCAACGATCGCTTCGACGACGTCGACGGCATCAAGGACGTCCAGCTGACCTACGGCATCAAGAGTGGCAACGCCGCCTTCGACCCGACCATCGGCGCCAGCACCGCGGAGTTCTTCCTGACCCTGCGCGACGGGACCGACGGCGAGCGGGTGGAACGCGACCTGCGCGCCTTCGGCACGAAGCAGTACCCGGGCGCGTTCGGCGTGATGGTGCTCGAGGACGGACCGCCGAGCGGCAGCTTCCAGGTCAACATCGAGGGCGACGACCAGGCCGACATCGCGAAGGCGGCCGACATCGTCGGAAAGCGGCTGCGCGAAGGGGCGAAGGGGTGGCAGCTGGTCGAGGTCGAGGCCCAGGCATCCCAGTCGGTCCCGCAGCTCGTCGCCACCGTCCGCCCGGACTCGCCGGTGGACGCATCGGCCGTCGAGACCGCCCTGCGCGGCGTGACGAGCCCGATCACGATCGCACCCGCCGCGGGCGGGACCCCGATCTCGGTGACCACCGACTCGCGCGTATCGACCGACCCGCGCGCGCTCGGCGCCGTGCGCGTCGCCACCCCCGGCGGCGCCACCGTCCCGCTCTCGCGCGTCGCCACGCTCACGCCCACGCAGAATCCCGCCTTCGTCAACCGCGTCGAGGGCACGCTCTCGGGCAGCATCACCGCCCGCATGCTCGGCGAGGACGTCGCCGGCACCAACGCGGAGATCCGGAAAGCCGTCGAGCGCCTCGACCTGCCCACGGGCGTCGAGCTCGACTGGGACCAGGGCGACCAGGCCTTCGTGCAGGAGATGTTCGCGGACATGGGCGTCGCGATGATCGTCGCGATCACGCTCGTGTTCTTCGTACTCGTCGTGTTCTTCGGGTCGCTCGCGCACCCGTTCACGATCCTCGCGCCGATCCTGTTCTCGTTCATCGGCTCGTTCGGGGCACTCATCATCACCGGCCGCCCCCTCGGGCTGCCCGCGATGATCGGGCAGCTGCTGCTGATCGGCATCATCGTTTCCAACTCGATCCTGCTGGTCGATGCCACGCTGCACATGCGCAAGACCGGCGTCCGTCGCGACGAGGCGCTGCTGCGGGCTGCCCGCCTGCGCGTGCGCCCCGTGCTCATGACGGCGGCCGCCACGATCGCCGCGCTCACCCCGCTCGCACTCGGCATCTCCGGCGAGGGCGGCATCATCTCCCAGTCGCTCGGCACGGTCGTGATCGGCGGACTGCTCGTCGCAACGCTGCTGACCCTCGTGCTCGTGCCGGCCGTGTTCCGCATCCTGGATCGCGACCGCGACCAGACGCGCCATCACGACGACGACGATGGATTGCACGACTCTGCGGTCGGGTAGGCGATCCTCGCGTCGCGCGCGCATGGATGCAGCCTGTCGCGACCAGCAGTCGAGACACCTGGAGGAACCGGCCATGCGCCGAGCACGAACGAGCACCATCATCCTCGCGATCATCGTGGCGTTCTCGATGCTCGTGGCCGCCGGCTGCGGCGGCTCAGGCTCCGGGAAGGCCTCGAAGCCTTCGAGCGCGTCCACCGAGATTCGCAAGGTGACGATCCCCAAGCCCGACAGCGAGCTGGACGCCGAGGTCGGACCCGAGACCGTCACGACCCTGCGGAGCGCCGGCTGCGAGCTCGGGACCTTCCCCGACACCGAGGGCCTGCACGTCGACCAGGGCGAGGATCTCAAGAGCCCGCAGTTCCCGCCGGTCGGCGGGTCGCACTTCGAGGACTGGGCGCCCTTCGGTCGCTACACGGAGCCGATCGACGACGGCTTCGTGGTCCACAACCTCGAGCACGGCGGCGTCGTGGCGTGGGTCGGCACCAAGGTGGACGACGCGACCGTCAAGGCGATCGACGGGCTGCTCGACGACGGCGAGAAGTGGGTGCTGGCGCCCCGCACGGACATCGAGGGCCTCTACTCCGCCGCGTGGTTCACGGCGCTGACATGCCCGCCCAAGGCGCTCGAGACGCTCGGCCCCAAGGGCGTCGCATCGGCCCTCGATGACTGGTACGACGCTGTCAACTCCACCGGCTCGAAGGCGGAGAAGGATGTTCCCGCCTACGCTGGCGCCATGAAGGAGCCGTCGCCCAAGCGCGACATCTCCGAGCCGTCACCGTTCTAGCAACCACAGCGCCCGAGGTCCCGCAGCCATGTCAGCCGACGCCCAGTTCAGTGCAGAGACCACCGAGGACGGCGCGTGGAAGCGCCAGCAGAGCGCCTTCCGGCAGCGTGTCAGCTCCGATCCGGCGGCCGAGTTCCCCGCGGCGGCCGGTCGCTACCACCTGTACGTGTGCAAGGCGTGCCCGTGGGCGCACCGCTCGATGATCGTACGCATGCTCAAGGGGCTCGAGGAGACGATCGCCATGACCGTGGTTGATCCGCTCCGCGACGAGAAGGGGTGGCGGTTCGGCGCCGGCGACCAGCTCACCGGTGACGTGGATCCACTCCACGGCTGGACCTACCTGAGCGAGGCGTACGCGGCGACCGATCCCGATTTCGATGCACGCGTGACGGTACCCGTGATCTGGGACACGGAGACCGATCGGATCGTCAACAACGAATCCAGCGAGGTCATCCGGATCCTCAACTCCGAGTTCAATGCCTTCGCGCGGGTGCCGGAGCTCGACCTCTACCCGGCGGACCTGCGCGAGGAGATCGACTCGGTCAACGAGTGGGTCTACTCGAGCATCAACAACGGCGTGTACCGGTGCGGCTTCGCCACCTCCCAGGAAGCCTACGACGAGGCGTTCGACGACCTGTTCTCAGGCCTCGACCGCGTCGAGCGGATCCTCGCCGACCGCCGCTACCTGGCCGGCGACGTCATCACCGAGGCGGACTGGCGGTTGTTCACCACGCTGGTGCGCTTCGACTCGGTGTACGTGACGCACTTCAAGACCAACCAGCGCCGGCTCGTCGACTACGAACGCCTCTGGCCCTACGCCCGCGAGCTGTTCCAGGTCCCCGGCATCGCGGCGACGGTCGACCAGGACCACATCAAGCGCCACTACTTCATGACGCACGACCGGATCAACCCGACGGCGATCGTCCCGCGCGGTCCGGTCGTGGACTGGCTCGAGCCGCACGGGCGATGACTGACCTCCCCCCCGACGCGATCGCCACGGACGGGTTCGATGCCGACTGGATCGTCGTCGGCTCGGGCTTCGGCGGCAGCGTCGCGGCCCTGCGCCTCGCGCGAAAGGGCTACTCCGTCCTGGTGGTGGAGTGTGGCCGCAGGTTCGAGGACGCCGACTTCGCGCGCAGCACCTGGAACCTGCGCCGCTACTTCTGGGCGCCACGCCTGGGCCTGCGCGGCATCATGCGCCTCTCGCTGTTCCGCGACGTGTTCATCGCGACCGGCGCCGGTGTCGGTGGCGGCAGCCTCGGCTACGCCAACACGCTCTACCGCGCGCACGACGACACGTTCTACCGGGCCGCGCAGTGGGACGGCATGGCCGACTGGCGCGCCGAGCTGGCACCCCACTACGACACGGCCGAGCGCATGCTCGGCGTCACGCAGTACGGGCCCGCCGGACCCGCCGACGAGCTGATCCGTCGACTCGGGAGCGAGCTGGGCGTCGAGGACACGTTCGCCCTCACGCGGGTCGGGGTGTTCCTGGGCGAGCCCGGCGTCGAGGTCGAGGATCCGTACTTCGACGGGGAGGGTCCCGCGCGGAGCGGCTGCATCCGCTGCGGGCGCTGCATGATCGGGTGTCGCTACAACGCCAAGAACACGCTCGTGAAGAACTACCTCTGGCTCGCCGAGCGGGCAGGTGCCCGGATCACGCCCGATCGCGAGGTCACGACCATCCAGCCGCTCAATGCCCACGGCGAGGTCGACGTCGACGCCGACGGCTCCCACGGCTGGCAGCTCGGCACGGTGCGCCCGGGTGCGTGGCTGCGCCGCCGGCCCGAGCAGCTCCGCGCACGACGGGGCGTGGTCGTGGCCGCCGGCGCGCTCGGCTCAACCAAGCTGCTGCTGCGCCAGCGCCTGCGCGGGACGCTCCCGCGCCTGAGCGATCGCGTCGGGCACCTCGTGCGCACCAACTCCGAATCGATCCTCGCCGTCACCGCGCCCGACGATTCGCGCGACTTCACGGCATCCGTGGCCATCTCCAGCAGCATCTATCCCGATCCGTACACGCACATCGAGCCGGTGACCTACGGCTCGGGCGGCGGCGCCGTGGGGATGCTCTCGACGCTGATGGTGGGCGACGGGACCCGCGTCACCCGACCGCTGCGCTTCCTCGGCCAGGCGATCCGCCACCCCATTCGCCTCGCCAAGGTGACCTGGCCGCAGCGCTGGTCGAGCCGGTCGTTCCTCGTGCTCGTGATGCAGTCCCACGACAACGCGATCCGGCTGCGCGGGCGTCGTCGCCTGCTCGGGAGCGGGATCAAGGTCACGACGGAGCAGGACGCCGGGCGGCCGAACCCGACCTACCTGCCGATCGCCAACCAGGCCGCCGCCCGGATCTCCGAGTACATCGGCGGCATCCCCCAGAGCAGCGTCACGGAGGCACTGTTCAACGTGCCCACCACGGCGCACCTGCTCGGTGGGTGCGCGATGGGCCGGTCCGTCGAGGAAGGCGTGGTCGACGAGCGCCACGAGGCCTTCGGGTACCGGGGCCTGCTCGTCGTCGACGGCAGCGCGATGCCCGCCAACGTCGGGGTGAATCCGAGCCTCACGATCACGGCACTCGCCGAACGTGCGATGGCGTTCGTCCCGGATGCGGCCCCGCCGGTCGACTCGGCCGCAGGTGACGAGTCACTGACGCCTGCCTGACGGCGTTTCGTCGGGGGGAGGTCCGTGTAACCGACGAGCCCCGCGCATCGTGGTATCGCTGCACTGATACGCGATCCAAACTTGCCCCAAATCACTCCAGAACATGGTGCTCGCGGCCGATGTACCACGGGTGAGGGTGACTCGGGGGATCTCTGTGTGGACGCGGCGATGGCTATGCCATCTCGTCGTGCCTGCAATTTTCGCCGCGGTCCTCGTCCCCTCCGCCACGGCGATGAGCGAGGCCCGGGTCGTCGAGCGGGCCGCCGCGACGCCGACCGCGAAGGCGACGTCATCCCGGTCGCTGCGTGCATCGAGCCGCATCGGCTGCACCCGGACCATCGGTGCCACGGGGACCCGCCGCCTCTCCGCCGCGCAGCGACTGCAGGTCCGGCGCCTCGGCGCCTACCGCATCGCCGCGACGCCCCGCACCGCTCGCCGGGCTGCCGTGCCCGCCCAGTGGATCTGCGTCCGCACCGCTGCCCAGGCCAAGGCCCTCGCCGGACTGACCCGCAGCCTCGGGCATCGCGAAGCGAAGGCCGACCTCGACGTGCAGGCCGTCGCGCTCCCGCGGACCCTCGACCGCAAGCTCACCATCGCGCTCCCTGATCGAGCGTCTGCCGGATGGACGATGCTCGACGCCCCCGCCGTCCCGGCGCAGTCCTTCGACAAGGGCGTCGTGTACTCCGCCGGCGAGTACGACGTCGTGCAGCGCGTGTCGTTCGGTTCGCTCAAGGAGAGCATCGCGGTCCACCGCCGCCAGGGCATCCGCAGCTGGTCGTGGAAGCTCGCGTGGAAGGGCGGCGCCGCACCGTCGATCGGCCGCGACGGCACCGTCCGATATGGCGAGGGCGTCGTCATCGCCGCGCCGTTCATCCAGGACGCGCGCGGGCGACGCGTGCGGGACCTCGCGTGGAAGCTCGACGGCACGACGCTGTCGGTGACCTTCAACGATGCATCGCTTCCGCTGCCCTACGTGCTCGACCCCGCGAGCTCCTACCCGCAGTTCCTGTACCCCTCGTCGGTCGGCTCCGACTACGTGCCCGGCAGCACCACGATCAACGGCATGTACTCGCCCCCCCGCAACCCGGCGGACACGGGCGACCAGGTCGTCGACATCGACGATCCCGCCGGCAGCGAGTACATGTTCTGGTCCAACAGCACCAACAACGTGATCGAGGCGGCGCCGGTCACCAATGCGACCCATCCCAATCCCATGGACGGTGCGCCCCCGATCGGCAACGGCAGTGGCTACGGCGGCTATGGCTGGTCGCAGGAGGCGCTCGGCGGCGTGACCCTGCCGACGGGCCCCTACACCGTCCAGGCGCGCGTGGCGGTCTCGTCGGCCACCGCCGACAACGTGACGCTCGCGCTCAAGGCCCGCGTCTGGAAGGTGCGCGCGACCCCGAGCGACGCGAACTTCGTCGAGATCTCGCAGGCGCCCGGGCCCGTGCCGATCACCAGCTGGACCCAGGGTCCGAGCCAGGTCTACAACCTCAACGGCCAGACCCGTGACCTCCTGGTCCCCAACATGACGGTCAACCCCGGGTCGAACGTGCTCGGCGTGAGTGATCACGTCTTCCTCGAGCTCGCGCTCGTCGTCGTCGACCAGGGCGCCAACAACACCACGGCATCGCTCCACACGAGCTCGGTCAACACCTTCCTCAACTTCGGCGCGGCAGCCGGCAACACGGCGGGCACCGCGGCGGGCCAGGTCGTCGGCGCGCCGTCCACGATGACCGCGGGCGGCTGGACCAACGACAACACCCCGCGCCTGCGCGCGAACCTGGACGACCCCGACTGGTGGCACCACCTCAACTTCCAGGTCTGCAACGTCGCGACGTGTGCGACGCAGCTGCAGACCGGCAACTCCACCTTCGGCCAGATCGCCGGCTCCACGACCAACTTCTGGGACACCGCCGCCCTCCCCGATGGCGGCCCCTACTACTTCCGCGCGCGCACCGTGGAGGACGACGCCGTGCAGAACGGCGACGACCAGGTCGGTGCCTTCAACAACTACACGGCGACCACGTGCGCGGGCCCCGACGTCGGGCCCTGCGGGCAGTTCCGGGTCGACACGGTGGCACCGGGCGGCGCCATCACGAGCCCCGCCACCGGGTCCACGAACCGCGGCACCGTGACCGTCAGCGGCACCTCCACCGACGCCACGAGCGGCGTCGTCACCCACTCGCTCCAGTGGCGCCGGATCTCGCCCGCTGCAGCAGGCCCCCTGGCGACGGGCATCGCCTGCGCCGGCGCGAGCACGCCGGCCTGGAGCTGCACCTGGGACACGACGACCGTGATCGACGGCGACTACGAGCTGCGCCTGACCGTGACCGACGCCGCCACCAACGCAGCGACGATCGTCTCGAGCACCTACAAGGTCGACAACACCGCACCGGTCTTCCCGGGCGGCGCGTTCTCCAACGACGGTCCGGCAGCCGACGTCACCTACGTGAGCAGCCTCACCACGCTGGTGAGCAACTGGTCCGCCGCAACCGACGCCAACGGCATCAACCGGTACGAGTACTGCCTGTCCACGCTGACCGGCTGCGCCGGCACCATCACCAAGAACTGGACGAGCAACGCGATGGCGCTCAACCAGACGAGCGGCTCGCTCACGCTCACCGAGGGAACCACCTACTACTCGTGCGTGCGAGCCCTCGATGCCGCCGGAAACGCCTCGACCCCCCTGTGCTCCAACGGCCAGACCGTCGACACGCTGCCCCCGGCCGTCCCGACCACCGTCAACGACGGCCCCGCGGCCGACATCACCTGGCTGCCGTCCACCACCACCGCCCAGGCGAACTGGTCCGGCGGCGGCGACACCGGCTCCGGGCTCAACCGCTGGGAGTACTGCATCTCGACCGCCACCAACTGCGGTGGCACCGTCGCCAAGACCTGGACGAGCACCGGCCTGACGACCAACATGACGTCCGGCAGCCTGGCACTGACCGAGGGCCAGCAGTACTTCGTCTGCGTCCGCGCGTTCGACAACATCGGCAACCAGTCCGCG
>JAOPYU010000353.1 GCA_025964455.1 Thermoleophilia bacterium
CCACGTAGTTGGCGGTCCACAGCCGCGCGCGCAGCGTGTCGGCGCCACCCGGGCGTCGCTGCAGCTGGACGCCGACCGCGGCGCACGCCGCGAACAGCAGGAGCTGAAGCGTCATGGGCGCATCGTACCGGTGGCCGCTGGCGGTTAGGTGGGGCGTGGCGCGGAGAAGCTCACACCATGCGGCGCCGCCCCGCGATCTCGCTCCTGCTGCTCGTCGCGATCGCCGTGGTGGTCGTGGCGCTCGTCGGCGTGCGGCGTCACGCCGACCGCTCCGTCGACCAGTCCCGCGAGCGCATCGACGGGGCCGGCGTGGAGCTGCGAACGACCCGGTGGTCCACGCGTGCGGTGAGCGTGGCGAAGCCGCAGCCGGCAGTGCTGCTCGCGCATGGACTCGGGGACGACCAGGAGTCTGTGGGCGCGCTGGCCCGGACGCTCGCGCGACAGGGCTACCTCGTGCGCACATGGACGTCGCGCGGCACCGAAGGAGCCCCGGGCCGCGTGGGTGTGGCCGGGCCTCGGGAGATCGCTGACGTGCGGGCGCTCATCGACGAGCTCGGCGAGCGTGGAGACGTGGTGCAGGACGGCGCCGGGGATCCGCGGGTGGCGGTCGTCGGCATCTCGCAGGGTGGCGGCGTGGCACTGCTCGCGGCCGCGGACGATCACCGCATCGATGCAGTCGTGCCGATCTTCGCGTGGAGCGACCTGCGCGCCGCCCTTGAGCCGAACGCCGCCCGGGTCGGCGGCGGCTCCCCGGCAGAACCCGGGGTGCTCAAGGTGCGGTGGGCGAGCGAGCTGCTGGCGGCAGGTTCGGGGAGCTCGCGCCGCGCCGCGCCGTGCGGCAACGTGGAGACGGCACTCTGCGAGGCGTGGGGCGGCTCCATCGAACGGGGCGCCTTCACTCGTGAGGCGCTTCGCCTGCTCGCCGCCCGCAGCCCGGCTGCCGTCGTCGCCGACATCGAGGCGCCCACGCTCATCGTCCAGGGCCAGATGGATTCGCTGTTCGACCTCGGCCAGGCGACCGAGCTGGCAGCCGGGCTGGAGCGCGCCCACGTGCCGGTGCGGGTCGAGTGGATCCGCGCCGGGCATGACGCCGCGCTGGACCGCCGCCGGCGCGAACACCTCGAGCAGGCGGTCGTTCGCTGGCTCGACCTGCACGTGCGTCACCGTCGTGGCACGCAGGCAGGACCACGGTTCACGGTCGAGCTCGGAGCGGGACGCGGCTACGCGCACGCCTCGCGGATCCCGCCGCCGGTGCGCATGCGCGGGCTTCGGCTGACACCGACCGAACGCGCCTCCGCCGACGGGATGACGCACCTCGTGGCTCCGCCGGGCGGCCTTCCCGCCGACACCACCACGCTCCCGGGGTACGGCGACCTGACGGGTGTGGACGTCGGGTTCGATCCGCCGGCTGGACAACGCGCCACCTTCCGATCGGCGCCGGTCGAGGAGGGCCTGGAGCTGATCGGGACATCGCGCATCCGGCTGCAGGTGACGTCCAGCTCCGGCAGCGCGATCCTCTTCGCGCGGCTCGTGGACGTCGCCCCGGATGGGCGGCGCATCGTCATGCGCGGGCTCGTCGCGCCGATGCGCCTCGGCGGGCTGCCCCCGCTCGGTGAGCGTCGGGGTCAAGGGGTGGACGTCGCGCTCCCACCAGTGGCGTGGCGGCTCGCGCCCGGACATCGGCTCGCCGTGGATGTCAGCACGACGGACGCAGGCTACGTGGGGGCGCCGCGCGCGGCGACCTATGGCATCGCGATGACGGGGAGCGCCCAGCTGCGCGTGCCGGTCGCGCGCGAGCCGCGGCGGACGGCTGACACGTTCGAAGCCGGGAGCGACTGGCGCCTGCTGCTCGCTATCGCGGCGCTCCTCGTGGCGTTCGCGCTGCTCGGCGGGTGGATAGCGGCGCGCACGATGCGCCGGCGCGACGAGCGCGTGCAGGAGCCGCACCTGCGCGACACGCCGATCCGCGCGGTCGCGCTCACCAAGCGGTTTCGGGACGGGCGGCTGGCGGTGGATGGCGTCTCCTTCGCAGTCGAGCCCGGGACGATCGTCGGGCTCATCGGCCCCAATGGTGCGGGGAAGACGACGATCATCCGGATGCTGCTCGGGCTCGTACACCCGAGCGGGGGCACGGCGCACGCCTTCGGCCAGCGCGTGCGCCCGGGGGTGTCACGGCTGGCGCGGATCGGGGCGCTCGTCGAAGGTCCCGGGCTCGCGCCGCACCTGAGCGGGCGCCGGCATCTGGAGCAGTACTGGTCAGCGACGGGCCGTCCCCGCGAAGCGGCGGGGATCGACGAGGCCCTCGCCGTCGTCGGGCTGACCGGTGATGCGGACCGCACGGTGCGCACCTGGTCGCATGGCATGCGCCAGCGCCTCGGGATCGCCCAGGCGCTGCTCGGCCGGCCCGACCTCGTGCTGCTCGACGAGCCGGCCAACGGGCTCGACCCGGCGCAGATCACCCAGCTGCGCGAGCTGCTGCGATCGATCGCCGCCGACGGTCGCTCCGTGCTCGTCTCCAGCCACCTGCTGGGGGAGCTCGAGCAGGTCTGCACCCACGTGGTGCTGCTCGCCGCGGGGTCGGTCCTGCGGGCGGGCACCCTCGAGCAGGTGGTCGGCGATCACGACGACCTCGAGGCTGCGTATCTCGCGGCGTTCGCCGAGGCGGAGGTGCCCGATGCGTGACGAGCTGCACCGCCAGCTGGCGCGACGCCGTACATGGCTGCTGCTGGGCGCGATGGTGCTCATCCCCATCGCACTCGGCCTCATCTACGTGGTGCGCGGCGCGCCGGAGCTCGTCCAAGGGGCAACGCCGCAGCTCACGCACCTGGCGCCGACGTCGGCGCTCGCCTTCGCGACCTTCGTGCTCTACCTGTGCGCGCCGCTGCTGCTGGTTGCGATCGCCGCGGCGTTCACCGGCGATGCCCTGGCGAGCGAATCGGCGTGGGGGACGCTCCGGTACCTGCTCGCCGCACCGATCCCCCGTCGCCGCCTGCTGGCACGCAAGCTCGCGGCCGGGCTGGTGCTGGCCAGCCTGGCCACCCTCCTGCTGGTCGCGACGTCCCTCGCGTTCGGCGCGCTGGCGTTCGGCTGGGACCCGCTGCTCACGCCGGTCGGTGGCACGCTCGACCCGAGCTCCGGCGCCGCACGACTCGCATGGTCGACCGCCTATGTGCTCGTGACCCTCGCACCGTTCAGCGCGTTCGCGCTGCTGTTCGCGACGCTGCTCGACACCCCGCTCGGCGCCGTCGGGGTCAGCACGGGTATCGCTGTGGTTGGGCAGATCCTGGATTCGGTGCCGAGCCTCGGGGGCGCACGCGTCGTGCTGCCGACCCACTACGCGTACGCCTGGACGGACTGGTTCGTGGATCCACCGCTGCCCGACGACCTGGCGGCCGGCGTGCTGCAGTCCGTGGCGTACTCGGTCGCCGCCTGCCTGCTGGCGTGGTGGCGATTCTCGGGGCGCGACATCGCGGGTTGAGGTCGCCAGTCGGTTCCGATATGGAACTCACTCGGGGGATTCCGCCCCGAATCGTTGTCCATCCGTACAGGATCTCGGTCTGAGCAGGATGGAATGCGGGTTGGATGGGTGAAAGGTGGACCAGTCGACGTCGCCACCGAAGGAAGCCACGCATGTCCGATGCCGAGATCACCATCGCGCTCAACACCGTCTGGGTGCTCGTCGCGGGCACGCTCGTGCTCTTCATGCAGGCCGGGTTCGCGCTGCTGGAGGCCGGCATGACGCGGATGAAGAACGCGGCGCACGTCGCCGGCAAGAACGTCGTGATCTTCGCGGTCTGCGCGCTCGTCTACTGGGCCGTCGGATTCGGGATGGCGTTCGGGGACGCGTCAGGCGACACCCCCGGATGGCTGGCGTCGCTCGTCGGCACCAGCGGATTCGTGCCGAGCACCGACGCGCTCACCGCGATCGGCGGGGGCCCGTTCTCGTTCTTCTCGGGCATCCCGGCTGCTGCAGGCTGGTTCTTCCAGGTCACGTTCGCTGGCGTCTCGCTGGCGATCGTGTGGGGTGCGATGGCCGAACGCGCGCGGCTGTGGGTCTACGTCGCCTTCGGCATCACGTTCACGCTCGCGTACTCGGTCGTCTCCCACTGGATCTGGCACGGCGATGGCTGGCTCTTCGCGCGGGGCATGCAGGACTTCGCTGGATCGACCGTGGTGCACCTGCAGGGGGCCGTCGCGGCGCTCGCGGGCGCGATGCTGCTCGGCCCGCGCCTGGGTCGGTTCACGCGCGATGGCGACCGCACCGTGCAGTCGCCCATCCCGGGCCACTCCATGCCGTTCGCCGTGCTCGGTGCGCTGATCCTGTGGGTCGGCTGGATGGGCTTCAACGCCGGGTCCACGGGCGGTGTCGAGCTCGGGGGTCTCGGATTCGCGGGCTACGTCGCCCTGACGACCAACCTCGGTGCGGCTGCCGGGCTGGTCGGCGGGCTCATCGCAGCGCGGCTGCTGCATCGGACGGCCGACATGGGCACGTTGCTCAACGGTGTGATCGCGGCGCTCGTGGCGATCACCGCCGGCTGCGGCTTCGTGGCGCCGTGGGCTGCGATCGTGATCGGGCTCGTGGCGGCGGTGCTCGCCAACCTCGCCATCCCGCTCGTGGCTCGGCTCGGCATCGACGACCCGATCGGAGCCGTCGCGGTGCACGGGCTCGCGGGCGTGTGGGGCACCCTGGCCGTCGGGCTGTTCGCGATGCCGTCGCTCGCCGAGCGACTCGGCACGGGCACGGGTGGTCTCATCTACACGGGCAGCTTCCACCAGCTCGGCGTGCAGGCGCTCGGCATCGCGGTCGTCGCGACCTTCACCTTCGCGACGTCCTACGGCGCGCTCTGGACCATGCGCGCGCTCGTCGGGATCCGGGTCGACGCGCAGGTCGAGCACGTCGGCCTCGACATCTCCGAGCACGGATCGTCCGGCTACCCCGAGCTGCTGTCAGGCAGCGCCATGCAGGCGCGCGAGGCGGCGGCGTTCCACGAGCACGATACGCCGCGCGAACGCCTCCTCCCCCTCTGATTTCGGTGACGTTGACCGGCCCTGGTACGGCCAACGTCACCAGATCCAGGTGAGCTGGGTCAGCTGGCGATCGCGGTCGGGGATTCCTCGATGATGCGCGCCGCGACGCGGGCGATGGTCTCCGGGGTCCGGTCCTCGAGCAGCCGCAGCGTGGCGGCCTCGGCGACGAGCTGCGCATCCAGCAGCTCCACGTCCTCGAGGCGCAGCAGGCGCTCGATGCCGGGCTGGATCGTGCGCCCGTCGCGATAGCGGTCGAACACGCGTGGGTCGACGTATGCCGCGCGGCACACCGCCGGGGTGTTGCCGAGGAAGGCGGCGGTCTGTTTCACGGCTGCTGCCATCTCGCGACGCATCGCCGTCTCCGACGCACGCGGCTCGCGACCGCGTGCACGCACGTCCGCCTCCTGCGAGGCGAGCGCGATCGCGCACAGCACCGTGCCGTGCCAGGTCCGGAAGTCCTTGGCGGAGCACTCCATCCCCGTCGCCTCGCGCAGGAACCCATTGACATCGCCGGCCGTGAGCGCGTGCCACGAGCGCCCGGCGCCGCGGGTCGCGAAGAGCGCCTCGGGGCCTGAACGCCTGCGCCGCAGCACCTCGACCACCGCATAGGTGCTCGCGTCCTCGATGCGTCGCTGCATGCGGATGCCGTGCTTGGCGGGAAAATCAAATCGCAGGGAGTTGGGCGGCTCGAGCACCACGTGATTGCGGCGAAGTGTCAGCAGCCCGTAGGTACCGTGCTCGGCCGCGTACTGCTCGGTGCCGATCCGGAAGTACCCGCGGTCGAGGAGTCGGACGGCCAGGGCGAGCACCCGCTCCCGGGTGGGCTCGAGCTCGGCGCCCTCCCCGTCGAGCTGGTCGGCCACGTGGGCTCGCAGCGCCGGTAACGCGGCTGCGAAGTCCATCATCCGGTTGAACTTGTCCCGGCTGCGCTGGAGGGACCAGTCCGGGTGGTAGAGGTACTGTCGGCGCCCGGCGGCGTCGGTGCCGACCGCCTGCAGGTGCCCGGTCGGATGCGCGCAGATCCACACGTCCTGCCAGGCGGGCGGGATCGCGAGCGAGCCGATGCGCTCGAGCGTCTCCCGGTCCGTCACCGGGGTGCCGTCGGGATGCAGGAAGGAGAAGCCGCGGCCGCGACGTCGTCGGACGATTCCAGGGCGCGACGGATCTGACCGACGAAGGCGGGGGCTCATGCCTCGGGAGGTGCCCCGGGCGCGATGCGTTAGGCGCCGTCTGGGTCGAGCAGTGCCCGGTCGAGCAGCGTCAGGCACAGCTCGCGCGAGCGGTCGAAGCGGGTCGGATCGGCCAGGAACTGCGCCGGGGCCTGGACGCCGCCGCCGGTCGAGAGGTCGTCCGTGGTCGACTCGGCGAGCTCCACGGTCCGATCGTAGGTGAACTCCGGATGGAACTGCACGGCGTGCACGCGGTCCTCGAACGAAAACCCCTGCGTCGCACAGGTTGCGCCGGTCACGGTCAGCACAGCACCGGGCGGCAGCTGCCACGCATCGCCGTGCCACTGCATCGCCTCGAACCGTCGTGGCAGCGCACCGAACACGGGCGACGCGGCCCCGGCCTCGGTCAGCTCCACCTCGTGCCAGCCGATCTCGGGCACGTCCGCGCGCCCCACGGTGCCGCCGAGCACCTCCGCCACGAGCTGGCTGCCGAGGCAGATGGCCAGCACGCGTGCGCGACCGAGGGCGACCACCTGGGTCAGGAACTCGCGTTCGTCGTCGAGCCAGGGGTGCAGTGCCGAGTCGTCGGTGTTCATGCCGCCACCGAGCACGACGAGGCGTTCGACCTCCTCGAGCGGAGGCAGGTCCTCGTCCTCGTCCACGCGCACGACGCGCAGCTCGAGCCCGCGCAGCTGCGCCCACTCGCCCACCGTCAGGGGACGGACTCGCTCGGAGTGCTGGAGGCAGTGGACGACGGGCCGGGTGTGCATGGGACTGATCGTATCCGCCGAGCGGCGGGTACGGGCATCGCATGTCACGAGACACGCGCCAGATGAGCCCCGAAGCACGCTTGGACCACCTGCTCGACGTGGGCGGTGGAACCTGCGCCTGGTGCGGGTTCGACCTGTCGCGACCGCAGGCGCGACCGACGCGCGACCACATCGTGCCCAAGGTGAAGGGTGGGCCGACGCGACTCGAGAACGAGGTCGCTGCGTGCGGGGCGTGCAACCGCCTGCGCGGTCACTCGTCTCCCTCGCAGTTCATCGAGAAGTGCCGTGACGAGCGTGGCCTGGCGCCGAATGCCGGGCTCGTCGCCGACCAGCTCGACTCGCTCGAGGCGGCGATCGCCCGAGACGGCGGCATGCGCAAGATCCGTGACTACGTCACCCGCGAAGCCAAGCGCGTCCGCGAGCTCGCGAGCTCGTGACGCCCGTGGACTGGCGGCCTCGGCCGATCAGCCCGCGAGGAGCGTGAACATCGCGACGTCGGCGAGGAGCGCCGCGCCGAGCGCTGCTCCGGCACCGATGCCTGCGGCGCGCATGCGGCCCATGCCCGAACCGAAGATCTTCGGCATCGTGGCGCCGACGGTCGCGCCGATGGCTGCCATGCCGACGGCCTGCGCAGGCAGGATCCAGTTCTCGCGTCCCTCGGGGTGATCGAGGAAGGTCGCTGCGATCGGCAGCGAGATCGCCGCGGTCGGCACGATGATGCCTGCGGCGATGGCGCGCTGCCAGCCTGGTGAGATCTGCATGGTGGTGCTCCGTCCCGAATTACCGTCCACCGGTACTTCGAGAAGTGTCCGACCCCTGATTCAGGAGCGGCGATGCGCGCGAGCAGGCAGCGGAGCCCCTGCTGCCTGCACGAGCATCCCCACGAGCACGAGCAGCGCGCCGCCGAGGACGATGCGCTGGACGGCGACGGGTGGGCCGGAGAACGGAAGCGCGGCAGCGGGGGCGGCGGCTGCGCGGGGAGACGCGGTGGCGACCGGCGACGCAGCTGCCGGCGACGGAGCCGTGGAATGTCCAGCGTGCGTGTCGTGCGTGACCTTGGCGGTCTTCGCGGTCTTCGCGGACTTCGCGGTCTCCACGACCGGTGCGGCCGTGCTCGTCTCCGCGGTCCGCAGCGTGCTGGAGGCACGGGGCGTCGACGTCGACGCG
>JAOPYU010000007.1 GCA_025964455.1 Thermoleophilia bacterium
TCGCGCTCCTGCACGAGCGTGCGGTAGGCGGCGGCCAGCTCGGTCGCCTCCTCGAGGCGGCCGTTGTCGACGAGCACCTTGAGCACGTTGCGCACGAGCACGTGGGCATCGGCGAGGAACCGGTCGATCGTCGACTTGCGTGCCGCGGCCGGGATGCCCGGCGCGACCAGCTGTGCCCATTCGGTGGGCGCGTCGGTGGCGATTGCCGCGAATGCGTCGAGCTCGTCGGCGACACGCACCGCGTCGGAGCCGGCGGCCTCGAGCAGTGCGCGTGCGTAGGTACGGGAAGCAGGCGTGCTCACGAGCCCGCACCGACCTTCTGCAGGCGATCGAAGTCGAGCTCCTCGACGGCCTGCTCGATGAGCGCCTGGTGCTGCTTGGCGTCGAGCGAGCCGCGCAGGACCTTCTCGGACGCGGCGACGGTCATCTCGGCGACGGCGCTGCGCAGGTCGCCCATGGCCTTGTCGACCTCGGCGCGGATCTGGCCCTGCGTCGCCGCGAGCTGCTCCTGGCGCTGGGTCTCGCCCTCGGCCTTGACGCGGGCGACGTGCTCGTCCGCATCCTTGCGGGCGCGGTCGCGCATCGCGTCGGCCTCGGTGCGGGCGGCAGCGAGCTGCTCCTTGTAGTCGGCCAGCAGGGCCTCGGCTTCCGCCTTGACGCGCTCGGCATGCTCGATCGCGCCGTTGACCGTGGCGCGGCGGGCGTCGAGCGCCTCCTGGATCGGGCCGAACGCAAACTTTCGCAGGACGAACATCGCCAGCAGGAAGGCGAGGACGGTCCAGAACATGAGGCCAGGGTACGGCGCGAGGATCGGGCTGATCTCTTCCGTCGTCTCTGCGCCACCTTCGGCGGCAGCTGATGCGATGAGCGTGAGCATCGTGTGTGTCCTTGTCGGAGCGGGGTGGTGGATCAGGTGCGTGTCCGGCGGCCGCCCCCCGACGTGTGTCAGGAGGCAGCCGCGCGGGTCACACGTGGTGGGACTAAGCCTTCAGGAAGAAGGCGAGCAGGCCGAACACCAGCGCGTAGAAGGTGATCGCCTCGGTCAGTGCCAGGCCGAGGAACATGAGGCCGCGGAGCTGGCCACCCATCTCCGGCTGGCGAGCGGTGCCCTCGATCGTCTTGCCGACGAGGTAGCCCACGCCGATGCCCGGGCCGATCGCGCCGAGTCCGGCGGCGAGTCCGAGTGCGAGCGCCTTGGCTGCTTCGGGTTCCATGTTGGTGCCTTTCGTTCTGTGTCGTATCGGGTTGTCACTGGCCCGTGGTGGACCTGGCCCGGACGAGCGATGTTCGATGCGCGTCCGGAAATCGTGGTGTCGGTCGTGCGTGTGTCAGTGGTGCTCTTCCGCGGCGGAGCTGATGTAGATCGCGGAGAGCACGGCGAAGATGAAGGCCTGCAGCGACGCCACCAGGCCCATCTCGAACAGGTAGAAGGCGAGGGCGACGACCACGCCGGCGGTCTGCGCGAAGATGCTCGTCACGACCGCGCCGCCGACGATGCCCGCGAGCGCCATCATGAGCAGGATCAGCACGTGGCCGCTCAGCATGTTGGCGAAGAGGCGGACGGCGAGCGAGATCGGCTTGAGCACCACGTTGGTGAGGATCTCGACGGGGTACACGAGCAGCAGCACCGGGCCCGACTGGCCGGCGGTCCACGTCTTGAGGTAGCCGAGCAGGCCGTGCGCCTTGACGCCCTCGTAGTGGTAGATGAGGAACGTCAGCAGCGCGAGCGTGATGGTGCAGAAGATGTTGGACGTGACCGCGTACACGCCGAACGCGTAGAGGAAGTCGACCTCGCCGATGTTGTGGTGCGAGTTGAGCGGCAGCGGCACGAAGCTGGTCATGTTGAGCAGCCACACGAAGATGAAGATCGACGCGGTGTAGGGCATGTAGCGGTTGAAGAGCTTGCCTTCGGGGAGCGAGCCGGCGATCTGGTCGTAGGCGAACTCGTAGACGCCCTCGATCGCGCTCTGGGTGCGCGTCTCCTGGCGATGGCGCGTGACGACCTTGCGATTGACGTACACGGCGAAGGCGATGCAGCCGACGAGGGCGAGCAGCAGGTAGACGACGCCCTTGTTGATGGCGAAGAAGCCGCTGCCGATCAGGGGCTCGAGCTTGAACTCGGCGGTCGGGTCGAACACTTCCTTCTCGATCGGATCCATGCCGAGGATCACGACGAACCAGACCGCCATGAGCGCGAATGCGACAGGGAAGAAGAGGCGACCGAACAGGCCCGGCTTCTTCTTCGTGGCGGGCGGCGTGGCCTCGGAGGTCGTCGGCGTCTGGGCGACGGTGGCGGAAGCGCTGGTCATGCGGAGGTCTCCACGTTGCTGGTGGGGGCGGGGTCTGCGGCGCCGAGCTCCTCGCGCTGCGCGGCGCGACGGATCACGTCGATGCCGGCGTCGAGCGTGAAGCACAGCAGGAAGATGATGATCGCCGAGCGGGCGAGGTCGGGACGATCGAGCCCGATCGACTGGTCGCCGCTCGCGCCGACGGCGGCGCCGACGAAGAAGAGCGCGAGGGCGGTGAGCAGCGCACGGAAGATGGTCGAGAAGCCGAGCGCGCCGAGCGCGACGGTGAGCGAGGCGTCGCGAACGGCCCAGGCGACGATGCCGTGGACGACGGAGTTGGCGGCGACGAGGCCGGCGGCGATCGCCCATGCCGTGAACGGCACGCCCATCGCGAGGCACACGGGCAGGAGCACGAGCGCGAACAGCACGCCCGCGGCATGGAGCAGGAACGCGCGAACGGCATGGCCGACGCCCGTCGCCGCAGGGGCGACCGTGGCGGCGTGGTGCTTACCAGTCGTCGTCGTCATCGTCCTCGAGCTCTCTCACCTGGGAGTAGTCCCGACCCTCGTCCTCCCGATTCGCAGGCACCACGTAGCGGTGCCAGACGAGGACGAATCCTAGGATCGTGCCAAGCACGCCGCCTGCGAGGCCGCCGAGGAAACGAGCATCTGCCAGGCCGCCGAGGAGCGCGCCGG
>JAOPYU010000021.1 GCA_025964455.1 Thermoleophilia bacterium
AGGCCGGCGTGCCAGGCCTTGCGGTACATGTGGCTCATGGCCTTCATGTCCGGCTCCGCGAGGAACAGGTTGAGCGACTGGGACTGGTCGATCCACTTCTGCCGACGAGCGGCCGCGTCGATGAGCCACTCTGGCTCGATCTGGAACGCCGTGCGGTATCGCTCCACGATGTCGGCGGGCATGCCGTCGATCTCGCCGAGGTCACCGTCGAAATACTTGAGCTGCGAGGCGAGCTCGTCATCCCAGAGCCGAGCCCGCTTCAGGTCCGCCACCAGGTACGGATTGAGCATCGCGAAGTCGCCTGACAGGTTGCTCTTCACGAACAGGTTGCGATACAGCGGCTCGATGCATGGCGAGGTCCCCACGATGTTGGAGATCGTCGCCGTTGGTGCGATCGCCAGCACATTCGAATTGCGCATGCCCTGCCGGCCGATCCGCTCGCGCAGCGCATCCCAGTCCAGACGCCCGCCGCGCGGCACGTCGATCGCCATCCCACGCTCCGCTTCGAGCAGGTCGAGGGTGTCAGGCGGCAGCAGCCCGCGCTCCCACTTGGAGCCCACGTACGACCCGTACGGGGCACGCTCGCCCGCCAGGTCGCTCGAGGCCTCGTACGCGAAGTAGGCGATCGCCTCCATCATCTCGTCGTTGAACTCAACCGCGGCCTCCGATGCGAACGCGGTCCCTCGCTCGTACAACGCGTACTGGAGACCCATCACGCCCAGCCCCACCGGGCGGTGCCGTGAGTTGGCCAGGCGCGCCGCCTCCGTCGGATAGAAGTTCACGTCGATGACGTTGTCGAGCGCGCGCACAGCGATGCGTACCGTCTCGCGCAGCTTGGGCATGTCGAGCTCGCCGTCCTCGGTCAGGTGCTGGTCGAGCACGACAGAGCCGAGGTTGCAGACCGCCGTCTCCTCCTCGGACGTATTGAGCGTGATCTCCGTGCACAGGTTGCTCGAGTGCACCACGCCCACGTGGTCCTGTGGGGAGCGCACGTTGCACGGGTCCTTGAACGTGATCCATGGGTGCCCGGTCTCGAAGAGCATGCGGAGCATCCGCTTCCACAGGTCGATGGCCGGCATGCGCTCGCCCTGCAGCTCGCCAGCATCCACCTGCGCCTCGTACTCGACGTAGCGTCGCTCGAAGGCGGCGCCGTACAGGTCGTGCAGGTCCGGCACGTCGGAGCTGCGCAGCAACGTCCATTCTCCGCGCTGCTCCATGCGCTTCATGAACAGGTCGGGGATCCAGTTGGCGGTGTTCATGTCGTGCGTGCGCCGACGCTCGTCGCCGGTGTTGCGGCGCAGCTCGAGGAACTCGCCGATGTCGTTGTGCCAGGTCTCCAGGTAGGCGCAGCCCGAGCCCGCCCGCTTGCCACCCTGGTTGACCGCGACGAGCTGGTCGTTGTGGAGCTTGAGGAAGGGAACGATGCCCTGGCTCTCGCCGTTCGTGCCGTGGATCCGCGAGCCCGTGCCGCGCACCTTGGTCCACGACCCGCCGAGGCCGCCCGCCCACTTGCTCAGCTGGGCGTTCTCGGCGACCCCGCGCTGCATGATGCTCTCGAGCGAATCCTCGATCACGTACAGGTAGCAGCTCGACAGCTGGGAGTGGGGCGTGCCCGCATTGAACAGCGTCGGGGTGGAGGAGCAGAAGCGCCGATCCCGGTACACGCCGTACAGGTCGAGGACCCGCGCCTCTCGGTCACCCGTCTCGGGCAGGCTGACACCCATCGCTACGCGCATCCAGAACAGCTGCGGCGTCTCGATCCGACGGTGCTCCCGAGCAGTGTCAGACGTCTTGTCGACGAGCAGGTAGCGATCGTGCAGCGTCTGCAGCCCGAGGTACTCGAAGTCGAGGTCGGCGGTCGGATCGATCGCCGCGGCGAGCCGATCGAGGTCGTACTCGAGCAGCTCCGGGGCCACGCGACCGATCGACACGCCGTGGCGCAGCAACCGCTCGAACGCGGACCGGTGCGCTGCAGCCAGGCCGGCCAGGCCGTCGCGCTCCACGGACCAGTCGAGCGTCTCCTCGTACATCCACGTCAGCAGCAGTCGCCCCGCGAACTTCGACCACGCCGGGTCGCGCTCCACGAGTGCCTTCGCGTTGAGGATGACGAGGGTGCGCGCGTCGGCGCCGACCGTCTCGGCGCCGAGTGAACGGCGCAGCTCGGCCTCTATCTGGTGCTCGTCGAGCGGCAGCTCCAGGCCGATCGCCGAGAAACGGATCCGTGCCTGCAGGTCGGGGACCGCGAGCTCGGCGCCGGCCTCGGCGTGCGCGCTCGCCGCAGGGGGCTGCGCGACGCCCGCCGCGTCGCGCGCTCGCTGCATCGCACGTTCGGCCCGGTATACGATGAATCGCTCGGCGATGCGCATGTGCCCGCCGAGCACCAGCTCCTCCTGCACGAGGTCCTGCAGCGTCTCGACGGGCACGTACGCCAGCCCGAGCGACCCCGCTCGTTCCCCGACGCGTACCGCAATCGGAAGCGCGGGCTCCGGATCGATCCCGGCTGACAGGAACGCCGCACGCACGGCGGATTCCACCTTCGCGCCGTTCCACGCAACCACCTGCCCGCTGCGCCGCACCACACGGATGCGACGAGTCGAACGGCCGGTCTCACCCGGCGCCGCCGGCAGCGCGCGCCGGAGCACGAGCGCCTTCGCAACCTCCAGTTCGCCCGCCGCGAGCAGCGCTGCCTCCGCGAGCGTGGAGAGGTCGTGCTCGCGTACCGTCAGCGGGCACGCGTCGAGCTCGGAGCCGCACAGCCGCTCGCAGACGGCCCGCGTGATCCGCGCGACCAACTCACGCGACTCGAGCGTGTCAGCCACCTCCGTTCCGCGCGCCAAGGCAAGGGTGGCGATGGCGTCAGCTACGAGCCGAGCCGGGGCCGCCGGCGTGAAGTCCCGCTCGTGACCGACCTCGTCCACGATCCGCGTGCCCCACGCACGCGGTTCGATCGCGGCGAGGGCCGCATCGACGTCCACGCGTGGCCGCTGCGCCGCTGCATCGGGCGACGCGGCCCGCTTCAGGTCGAGGTCGCGAAGGATGGAATCGATGTCGATGGAATGCTGCATGTGTCAGTGCTCCTAGAGCTCGTCGTCGGCGACGGCCGCGAGGGCGGACGCCTTCTGGTACTCGGTGACGCGTCCCTCGAAGAAGTTCTGTTCCTTGCCGATGTCCATCAGCTCGGCGAGCCACGGCAACGGGTTGGTGACGCCGGGTGACAGCGGTTCGAGCCCGAGGCCCTCGAGCCGACGATCGGCGATGTAGTCGATGTAGGTGCAGAACTCCTCGCGCGACAGGCCGACGCCGTCGACGGGCAGCACGTCGTCGATGAAGCGGTGCTCCAGCTCGACCGCCTCGCGCATCAGCTCGCGCAGCTCCGCACGCAGCTCATCCGTCCACACCGCGGGGTTCTCCGCCATGAGCTCCAGGAAGAGCCGGCGCAGCAGCTCGATGTGGTTGCTCTCGTCGCGCAGGGTGTAGCGGAACATCGTCCCGACACCCGTCAGCTTGCCCTGGCGGTACAGCGACAGGATCATGCCGAACAGCCCGTAGAACTGGGTGCCTTCCATGCACTGGCCGAACACGAACAGGTTCTTGGCGAACAGCGCCACGTTCTCCGGCACCGTCAGGTCGAGGTCGCGTCGCAGCCCCTGTGACAGCCGCGTGACGAACTCGTTCTTCGCGACGATCGACGGGATGTCGGCGAACATCGCCTCGCACTCGTGGGGATCCAGCCCGAGCGAGCTGATCATGTAGAGCAGAGAATCGGCGTGGATGTTCTCCTCGTGCGCGTGGCGGCCGAGGACGAGCTTCAGCTCCGACGCCGTGACGAGCTCGCGGATGACCGTCAGCACGTTGTCACCGACGATGCCTTCCGCGGCGCTGAAGTAGCCGACGCCCATCTTCACGATCCAGCGGTCCACCTCGCTGAGGGCGTCCGCCGAGCGCCACTGCTCGACGTCGCGCTGCATCGGCACGTCTTCGGGCTCCCAGTGGTTCGCCTTCATCTTCCCGTAGAGCTCGTACGCCCAGGCGTACTTGAGCGGCAGCAGGTTGAAGGCGAGGGTCTCGCGCCCCGCGACCACCCGCTTGCCGGCGAGCGCCTCCTGCGCCTTCGCCTCGTCGAGCACGAAGCTCCGTCGGCCGATCGTGTAGGTGCGCTGCATGTGGTTCCCCTCCGAGCCGCGTCGACGGTCGGTGGGGCCAGCGAGCCGAGGGCGACGCCGCACGGGTGCAGCGTTGCCTGGCGCACGGGTGCCCTTCGACCGAGGACAGTACCTGCACCACGAGGCGGTCGACCGGACTCGCGCAGCGCCATCGGGAGCTGTGCATCACCGTTGCGGGACAGTGCCGGGATCTCACCGGACTTCGCCGAACCTCGTGGCCCCCCATTCGGTGGGGGATCCGGACTGTAGCGTGGAGGGCCGGACGCAGGCGCTGCATCTAGCGTCCACGCGCTCGAATCAGCCTGGGTTGATGCCGATCGTGATCGCCAGCATGACGACGTAGCCGAGCACCATCCCGGCCGCGACCGTGCGGCGCGAGGTGCGACCGAGCGCCTCGGGGACCAGCTCGAAGGCGACCATCCAGAGCATCGCCCCACCCGCGACGCCGAGCCCGATCGGCAGCGCGCTTCGGAACGCCTCGACGAACAGGAAGGCGGGAATCGCCAGCAGTGGCTGCGGCAGCGACGAGAAGATGCTCCAGCCGGCTGCCGACTTCACGCTCGCGCCGTTGGGCACGAGGGCCAGCGAGATCGCGAGCCCCTCGGGGATGTTGTGGATCGCGATCGCGAGCGCCACGAGCACGCCCAGGTCCTCGCCGCCACCGAACGAGACGCCGACGCCGATTCCCTCGGCCGCCGAATGAGCCGTCATCACAGCGATGATCAGGAAGGCCACGCGTGCGCTCGCCCCGCGCAGCTTGCCGACATCCGGTTCGCCGTGCGCGTGGATGAATCTCGCGATGATCCAGATCACCACCACGCCCGCAACGCACCCGGAGAGAGTCCGCAGCCCCGATTCGCGCGTCCCTTGCACGAGCAACAGCTGCGTCGCCGCGAGCATGAGCCCGCCGGCGGTGGCCGTCGCGAATCCCAGCGTGCGGTTCGAGGCGTCGCGCATGAACAGCAGCGGCAGGGCGCCCAGTCCCGTGGCGACCGCGGTCAGCACGGACGCGATGATCACCGCGAGGAGGGATGCGTCGTTCACGGGCGGCGTCGCTCGGTCTCGCCGCGGATCAGGTGACCGGCAGGACCGGGCCCTGCGTCCAGTTGGGCTCGACCTCGTGCAGCACGCGGATCAGCTCGAGCTCCCCGTCGATCCCGAACGTGTCGAGCTTCGCCAAGCACGACTCCACGAGCGGCGCGTGCGCGCCGTATCCGCGGGTGTGGGAGATCCGGAAGGTGAACAGGTCGCGCTCGCCCGCCTTGCGCTGGAGCTGGGCCGGGGCCATCAGCAGTCGCGCCTCGTCGAAGCGCAGCTCCTCGCGCAGGCGCAGCTCGAAGAGCATGTCGCTCCAGTCGGCGGCCTGGTCGTCGATCGTCGTGCGGAACTCGGTGGCGAGGGACATGCGCGGATACTACCCGCGCGGCGGGACCGACGATCAGGGTTGTTCGACGAGCGTGATCGACATGGTGCCCGTGTAGGTGCCCGCCGTCTGGGCCGCCGGGACATCCAGCTGCAGGTCGTATGAGTGACTGGTCGTGGCGGGAGGTCGCGAGGTTTCCAGCACCTGCGCCGTTGCCGAGAGCGGGGTCCACGCCTCGGTCACCCCGAAGTGCTTCCAGGCCTGCCGATTCGCGGCGATGGTGTTGCCGCCGGACGTGAGGACGCTCCCTTGGAGGCCCAGCTGGTACGTCGTGTCGCTGGTGACGCTGACGATGACTGCCGCCCCCGCCGTCGTCTGGCCCGACCCCGCGGGGCCGATCTGGCGGGGCAGTCCCGCGGTGGTGACTCCCCAGTTCAGGGAACATGGGCATGCGGAGTTCCGGGCCGCATCGCCATAGCCCAGTGCGCTGAGCCCGATCGTGAGTGCGGGCGTCGTCACGGTGAATGCGCCGGACGCGCTGGCGGAGCTGGTATCGGGGTTCGTCACGGTGACGTTCCGCGCGCCGATCGCCGCTGAACCGATGACGTCCAACGTGCCGGTGACCTGGGTCGACGTCACACCAGTGACCGTGGCGGTGACACCAGTGCCGGACACGGTGACGGTCGCTCCGGCGACGAAGCCCGTGCCGGTGATGGTGAATGGCAGACCTCGACGCCCCTGGGGGCCGGACGTCGGCGAGATCGACGCCACCGTCATCGCCGCGACCGTCGTGAACGACCACGTACCTGACCACCCGCTCGTCGCACCGTTCACGTCCGTGGCCATGGCGCGGTACCAGTAGGTCGTCGAAGCTGCCAAGGCCGGGCTGACCACCCAGGTCCCATTGCTGCCGCTAGACACCGAACCGCTCACTCCCGACCGCACCGCGGTTCCGCACGCCGCATCCGAACACACCTGGAACGATACCGTGCCCGAGTTGCCGTCCGGGTCCGCATAGGTCGCCGACAGTGTCGGCGCCACCACCACGCTGACGGCTCCGTTCGTCGGGCTGACGAGGGTCGGAACCGTGGGCACTCGGTGGTAGTACGTGCTCACCACGTTGCTGGGCGCCGCCATGTTCCCTGCCTGGTCCACGGCCTGCACCTGGTACCAGTGCGTCAGGTTCACGGCAGCCGCGGCATCCGAGTACGAGCCGGTGGTCGGCGAACCGTCGACCGACACCTGCGTCCACGGTCCGGTGGATGAGGTGCCTCGGAACACCCGGTAGTAGGCGACGCCGCTCGTTGCATCGGTGACGGTGGTCCAGGTCAGTGCCGGCGCGGCCACGGTCGAGGCGCCGGTCGCGAGCGTGGTCACCGTGGGCGGAGCTGCTGTGTCCTTGCGCACCTCGAACGTGTCCACCGAAGTCGTCGTCAGTGCACCCGAGTTGGTGGCGCGTACCGAGACGAAATTCACACCCTCCGCCATCGCCGTCCAGGTTGATGCGAGGAGCGCCCAGTTCGTCGTGTACGAGGTTCCGGAGATGGTCGCCACCTGGGTCCACGCCTGACGCTGGGTGCCGGTCTGCCCTGCGGCGCTCCACACGTTCGTCGCGTAGTTCGCCAGCGCCACGCCATCGGCGAAGTCGACGTCGTACAGACCCGTGTTCGCGTTGCGCCAGGTCAGGTCGCCGGGCTGGTTGTCGACGATGGTCGGCGCATTCACCGTCGTGAAGGACCAGATCGTGCTGGCGGTTCCGACACGGGTCAACACGTCGGTCGGCCGCGCACGCCACCAGTACGTCGTGCTCGGCGCGAGCGCCGGCGTCACGGCGTAGGTGCCGTTCGCGCCGTTGGCGAGCGAACCGGTCGTCCCAGAACGAACCACCGATGCACACGCTGCGTCGCTGCAGACGTCGAAGGTGAGAGTGCCAGTGTCGAGATCCACATCCGAGTATGTGGCCGTCAGCGTCGGGGCGAGCGGTTGCAGGGTCGCGCCGTTGGTCGGGGTGACGTTCGCCGCAGTCGGCGCGTTGACGTCGAGGATCGCACCGTCGCTGCACGTCGCGGTGGCCACGTTCCCCGCGTTGTCACGCGTGCGGATGCAGCTGTAGTAACGAGTGCCATGCGTCAGTGACAGTCCGGTGCCCTGGCCCGTCAGCGCCGCCGTGGTCGTCCAGGTCTTCGGCGCACCGGCCGCGCAGTTGGTACCTGTTGACGACGCGGAGAAGCAGTAGTCGTAGTTGAGCACGCCGGAGGCGGTGTCCGTTCCAGCTGCCCAGTTCGCGTCGAGCACCGAGGCGCTCGTGGTCAGATCGGTGTCAGCCCCGGTCCCGTCGCTGGGCACGGGGTTGGTCGGCGCGACCGAGTCGACGACCGAACCGTCCGAGCACACGGCCGTACTCCTGTTCTTGGCGTAGTCCTCGGACTTCACGCAGACGTAGTACCGGGTTCCCGAGGTCATCGTCAGGCCGGTGGCCGTGAAGGTGCCGGTCGTCTCCGCGAGCGAGGTCCACGTCCGCTGCGCAGTCGTGGCGCAGTCGGCACCGGTAGCGCTCGCCGAGATGCAGTAGTTGACGCCCCAGAGTCCCGAGCCCGCGTCGGAGCCCCCGGAATAGGTCACGACGAACGTGGTCGAGGAGATCTGGCCGTCGATGTCGGTGGGGTTTCCGTCGAACACGCTCGTCGGAGGGGCCGGAGCCACCGTGTCGACAGTGAACGCCGTCTTGGTGCCGATGCTGGCCCACGCGGTCTGCCACAGGTCGTCGTAGGTCCAGCCCGAGGTGCGACCTCCGCTGTCGACGGTGCACGCTCGTGCGTGATACGAGGTGCCGTTGACGAGTCCGGTCTCGGTCCGCGTGATCGTCATCTCCTGGTTGGAGGAGGTGGTGGTCTGGGCGGCGAGGGGGGTGCCAGCGGCAGTGCATGCATCGAGAGGATCCATGACGGTGGAAACCGGGGCGAACTGGTAGCGCGGCGTGAGCGTGTCGGCCGTGTCCTGGTCCGCGACGATGAAGGAGACCTGCATCGACGTGCCGAGCCCGCCGAGCCAGCAGACGCTGGAGCAGCGCAGCGCCGAACCGTCCGCGTCACGGATCAACATCGTCCTCGGCCGCCATGGCGAGTACGGAGCGCCGCAGGCCGTGGACACTGCCACCGGCGACATCAGTGTCCGCGTGTGGCACACGCCCGCCTCGCCGCGCGTGTTGACCCCGGTCCCCATCGCCTGGTTGTCGGAGCGGATGAGCAGGGTGGTCCCCATGCCGCCGGAGTCGTGGGTCAGGTATCCGGTCAGTCGCTGCTTGATCGGGTCACCGCAGCAGCTGGTCTCGCCCTGCTGGCCGTACTCGTACTGGCCCGTGCCCCAGAACGTGTTGTCCGTGCGCATCAGGTGGATGCCGGTCTGGGAGGCGCCCGTGACGTGGGAGACCCCGGTGATGCCGACACCGGCGCTCGTCTCCATGCGAACGAGATAGGGCTGGTCGGCGGAAGAGAAGCTCCACGAGAGGTCGCCGTAGCCGTCGAAGCCTGCTGCCCATGCGGTGCCGTCCGACTTGCGGACGATGCCGGAGAAGCCGCCGGCTGCAACCTCGACCACGCCCGTCACGGGCGTGCCCGGCCCGGTCATCATCTGGCCGAAGTAATTCGTGCTGAGCGTCGCTGGGTAGTTAAGGCCCTGGCCGAGCTTGCCGCTGTAGTTGCTCCCGAGCGACCATGCGGTGCCGTCGCTACGAGCGAAGATCACTGACTGGTTGTTGCCACTGGCCCCGACGTCCAGTGCAGTCGTGATCGCGGTCGTGCCGGCGGTGTCGTAGGTGAGCGCGACCGGGTAGGCGCTGCAGGTAGATCCCGCCGTCGAGACGCTCGACAGGATCCGTCCGTCGGACAGGACGACGAAGGGGCGGTTGCCGGCGGCGATGTCGACGGCCGTCGTGATGTTCACGCCCGCCGCCGACTTCATCTGTACGGCGTACGGCGAATCGGTGAAGCTGCCACTGAAGAGGTCGCCGCATCCGCCCTCACCCCACGCCCATACGGTGCCGTCGGCTTTCCTGGCGACCATCGTGTCGTCGCCGACTGCCACCTGCACGACGCCGGTCAGGGGAGTAGCTGCCGCGGTCAGCACCTGGACGGGCGCAATGCTCCGTGCCGTCGGGCCACTGGTGCCATTGCCCAGCTGTCCGAAGTCGTTCATCCCGAAGGTCCAGACCGTGCCGTCGGACTTGTTCCAGGCCCTTGGGCATTCGTCTCGTTCGTACCGCTGAACAGCGACACCGTACCGGCGGCGCCCGCGTCTGGGGCTGCGGCGCCCATGCCCAAGATCACCGCAGCTGCCCACGCGAGCACCGCGAGCGCGAGCGCGGAAACGCGTCGCGCTCGCGCGTGGGGCATATGGGCTGGCCGCAGCAGCATTCGAGGTGGGCACCGCTCGATTCGTTCGGAGCCAACAGCGTTGTGTCCCGGTACGATCTCATCGTCCACATGGGCCCGATGCATGAGCTATCTGGCTGCTTTTCGTATCATCTCGCCACAGGCCACCATGAGGGCCCGTCGCACGGTGATAATCTCCCGTCCATGGCCGCATCCAAGAGCGCATCGACCAAGACCCCCGTCGGCGACAAGGCATCGCCGAAGACCGCGACGCCGAAGCTGCCAAAGGTGCAGCGCGCGCGCCCCGAGGGCTGGGGCATCGACAGCACCGCCGAGCGGGCTGCGGCCGCCTGCTATGGCGAACAGGCGACGTTCGCCAAGGGCAAGCGACCGAGCGATGCGCTGTCCAAGGCCGAGCTCGTCGCCATCTATCGCACGATGGTCCTGGCGCGCCGATTCGAGGAACTGGTCATCGACCAGTACCGCGAGGGCAATCTCCCGGGCTTCGTGCACGTGGCGATCGGTCAGGAAGCCATCGCCGCGGGCGTCGGGCACGCACTCCCCGAGGACGACTACATCGGCTCCACGCACCGCGCCCACGCGCACATCATCGCGCGCGGCTCGAGCGTCGAGGCGCTCATGGCCGAGATGATGGGTCGCATCACGGGCGTGTGCCAGGGCAAGGGCGGCTCCATGCACCTCGCCGACCTCACCCGCCACGTGGTTGGCGCGAACGGCGTGGTCGGATCCGGCGCCCCGATGATGACGGGCGTCGCGCTCGCGCAGAAGACGCTCAAGACGGGCCGCATCGCCGTCGCGTTCTACGGCGACGGTGCGTCCAGCCAGGGCAACGTGCACGAGGGCATGAACCTCGCCCAGGTATGGGACCTGCCGGTGCTGTTCATCCTCGAGAACAACCGATACGCCGAGTCCACGCCGACGTACCAGACCGTCCCGGTGGACGACCTCTCCGTCCGCGGCGCGGCCTTCGGCATGAAGACCTTCACCGTCGACGGCAACGACGTGCTCGCGATGTACGACGTCACGAGCGTCGCCGCCGAGCACGCCCGCTCGGGCCAGGGGCCCGTCTACATCGTCGCGGAGACCAAGCGCCTCTCGGGCCACTACGTCGGCGACGCCGAGGTCTATCGCCCCAAGGGCGAGGCCAAGACCGCCCGATCCACCGATCCGATCCCGGCATTCCGGGCCCAGCTGCTCGAGCGCAAGGTCTCGGAGGCGGACATCAAGGCCGTCGAGGCAGAGGTGGAGGAGACCATGGAGCGAGCCGTCGCATTGGCCCTCGCCGCGGACTTCCCGCCCGCCGAGGATGCCATGAAGCACGTGTACGCGGAGTACCCCTACGCCGGCCCCGTGCTCGGCGTCGATGCCGCTCGCTGAGCCGCCAACACAGCCATGCTCCACACCGGGGGTCGCCTGCATGGGCGGCCCCCGGTCGTTCTTCCTGCACACCTCGAATACTAGTGATCAGGACATCCTGCAAAAGGGGGTTGCGCATTCTGGGATTCCGTCGTTCACTGGAGGTGGAACTGTGTCGTGCGGCCCCCACCTGCACGCTCGGACCACCGAATCCCCCATCCGCCTGGAGCCCCCACCCCATGGCATCGATCAATCCAACAACTCCCTCGTCGAACGCGCAGCTGACCGGCATCACCGGCACCGTGCCGATGCCTCGTGGCTCCATCACGCTCGCAGACGGAACCCAGTTCCAGCTCGCGCCCGGTGGCAGCTTCTCCCTCGGCGGCTCGACCGGCGGCAACTTCACGATCGTGCCCGACACCGTCGGCCAGCCCCCCGCGGCCGGTACCTCGGGCCAGGTCATCGTCGGCGGAGGCAGCACGCCCCCCGGCAGCGGTGCGCAGCCCCCGGCGCCTGGCACCACCGTCGCGGCCGGCGGACTCCCGCCCACCGCCGCGACCACCACCGTCGCTCCGACCACGACCACCGCGGCCGCCAACCCGACCACCGCGAGCGCCACTGGTGCTGCAGCGACCGTCAGCGGGTTCGGCAAGGCCGAGCGCGGCTCCGTCAAGACCGCCGCCGTCGGCGATGCCAAGTTCTCCTTCCCGTCCTTCAAGGCCTCGGCCAAGTCCAACACCGCCCCCGCGATCACCTGGGGACCCGACTGGAAGCGCGTCGAGAAGAACGGCATGTTCTACATGGAGCATTCGAACGGGACCAAGGCGATCCCCGCCGTGGAGTTCCGCGTCACCCCGTCGCCGGCCGAGAAGGTCCAGACGGTGAAGGTCGCTAACGGCTGGGGCAAGAAGTTCCCCGACGGCACGATCCTCGTCTTCGACCGCAACGAGGGCGCCTACCGCCTCGACGCGAAGGGCAACAAGGTCAAGCTGCCGCTCGGCACGCACACCTTCGGCGGCGTCAAGGTCCGCGTGTTCGAGGCGTCGGTCGTCCGCACGCTCGAGCCCAACGGCATCGTCAACGTCTTCACCTCCCGCGGTCAGCACACGCCCGGGACCACCCGTGGCCACACCGGCGCGGCGGTCGGCAACGCCAATGCAGGCGCAGCTGCCACCGGCGGCGGCGCACCCGGCAAGGCGCCCGAGAAGGCCCCCGGCACGACCGTCGGCAGCGGCCCGACGCAGCCCTCGCCCGCCGACATGACCAAGAACGTGGAGAAGATCACGGCCGCAGCGCGCCAGATCCTCGACCAGATCAAGGGCGGCAACGTCGACCCGGCCAAGCTCGCAGAGCTCCAGGCCCAGCTCGGTGCGCTCCCGGCCGGCATCCTGCAGGCTGCAGGCGCGGCCGGCACCATCACCTCCGACGGCCGCACGCTGCGCCACGATGGGCACACCGACGCGACCACCACCACGCCCTCTACGACCACCCCGAACACGCCGCCGGCAGCCGGCACGACCGTCGCGGCTGGCTCCTCAACGGGCGGCGGCGCGGCGCCGGTCGCAGGCAACGACGCCAACGCCACCACCAAGGCGATCGCCTCGAGCACCAAGTTCTCCTTCGACGACCTCCCGCAGGAGCTGCGGAGCAAGCAGGCTCGCTTCGGCCAGCTGCCCCAGGCCGTGCAGGACACGATCGCCACCAAGCTCGGCTCCAACCAGGGCAGCGCGGCGCTCAAGGCCGACCAGCTGATCGCCTTCGACAAGGACGGCGGCTTCTCGATCCCCGGCGGCGCCACCGCATTCATCAAGCACCAGTCGCAGATCCGCGGCGCCGGCCCCGGCGAGGACCTCGCGATGACGGTGCGCCCGTCGCGCCAGCCCGGCGACGCCCGCCCGGCTGCCACGACGTCAGGCAACCGCACGACCACCGTGCCCGGCACGACCACCGGTGGCGGCGCGAGCACATCGCACGGCACCCACGGCACCTCGACCGGCTCGCCCTCCGCGCCGCGCCCCGTCGTGACCGTCGGTGGCGGCCCGATGAGCCAGGCCAACCGCATCAAGCTGTTCGCCCCCGGCGCGAGCATCCGCTCGATCGACTTCGGTGGCCTGAATGGCTCGTTCACCTGGAAGACGCTCCCGAAGAAGGCGCAGGACGCGATCCTCGCGTACCTCAAGACGGAGAAGGCGGACCCGGCGTCCAAGGCGTTCTCCGCCCGCACCGGCTCGGGCTGGACCTTCGATCCCAACGCGGTCATCGTGCTCGACGCAGGCTTCGCCTCGTTCGTCGGTGGCATGTCGATGACCCGCGGCGCGGCCCGACCGGCCGCCGGCGCCACCGGCGGCGGTGCCCCGGCCAGCGGCGGGGCGACCGGCTCAGCTTCCTCGCGTCCGCCCGTG
>JAOPYU010000041.1 GCA_025964455.1 Thermoleophilia bacterium
ACCAGCCCGCATCCTGCGCACATGCGCGACGACGTGATCGCGGCGATGGCAGAGTGTGACGCGGTCATGCCGCAGCTGCACCTGCCGCTGCAGGCAGGGTCCACCCGCGTGCTCAAGGCCATGCGGCGCACGTACTCGCAGGAGCGGTTCCTTGCGCTGGCGGAGAAGGTCCGCGCGGCGATGCCTGACATCTCGCTCTCGACTGACATCATCGTGGGATTCCCCGGCGAGACCGAGGCGGAGTTCCTGGAGACCGTCTCGGTGTGCGAGCAGGTGCGCTTCGACGGTGCCTACACCTTCATCTACTCGCCCCGCACCGGCACCGAGGCGGCGGGCATGGAACCTGACTTCATTCCGGCGGAGGAGCAGCAGCGCCGCCTGCGCCACCTCATCGACACGGTCCGGGGGATCGCGGCCGAGCGACACCAGCGCTTCGTGGGGCGCGTCGAGCCGGTGCTGGTCGAGGGCGTCTCGCGCAAGGGGCGCCAGCGACTGCACGGTCGCACGCCGCACAACGTGAAGGTCAATTTCGAGGGCGATGCCGAGGTCGGCCAGATCGTGCCGGTCGAGCTCGTGCACGCGACGAGCGAGAGCCTGCTGGGCCGCGTCGCCGCTCCGATCGAGGCGTGAGCATTCCGGTGACGTCGGTCGTTGCGATCTTCGGTCCGACCGGGTCGGGCAAGACCGACATCGCCGTGCGGGTCGCGGCGGCGCTCGGCACGGAGGTCGTCAACTGCGATCCGGCCCAGTGCTATGCGGGGCTGCCGATCCTCACCAACCAGCCCGAGCCGGAACACGATGCCATCGCGCCCCATCGGATGATCGGGATCTGGCCGATGCGCCACGAAGCCTCGTTCGTGGGGTTCGCGCGCGACGCGCACGCCGAACTGGATGCGCTGGCCGCCGATCGCGGCGTCGCCGTTGCGTGCGGCGGGTCGGGGCTGTACCTGCAGGCCGCGCTGACGCACCTTCCGGATGGCGAGCGTGGTGGAACGCCGGAACTCGAAACGGCAGCGCGCGAGCTCCTGGAAGCGCGATACGCGGAGGAGGGCGGCGGCGTGCTCCATGCGGAGCTGGCGAGCCTGGATCCGGACGTCGCAGCGCGCGTGCACGCGAACGACCGCGCCCGCCTGATCCGTGCGCTCGAGGTGGCGCAGCGAGGGGAGAGCATCTCGCCCGACGGTGGCTCCCACTGGGACGCGGAGCAGCGCCACCCGACGCGGCTGTTCGGGCTGGGGGTCGATCGCGACGTCATCCGGGAGCGGATCACCGGGCGCACCGCGCGCATGTTCGGCGCCGGGGTGCTGGACGAGGTCGCCGCACTCGCGGGGCCGCAGGGCGAGCTCGCCGAGGAGGCCTTCTCGCACACCGCGCGCAAGCTGCACGGCCTCGGAGACTGCCTCGGGGTGCTGTCCGGCGAGTGGTCGCGCGATCGTGCCATCGAGCTCATGACGATCCGCACGCGCCAGTACGCCAAGCGCCAGGACACCTGGGCGCGCCGCTGGCCCGGGATCGAGTTCGTCGAGGCGACTGACGGGGACGTGGGGCGGATAGCGGGCGACATCCTGCGGCGCCTGCGCGGCTGACCGGGCTGAGCGATACCATGCATTCCATGCGATTCACCAAGTGGCACGGCATCGGCAACGACTTCCTCATCGTGACGGAGGAGGAGCTCGGCCGCCTTCGCGATGAAGGCGCCGCATTCGTCGGCTCGTGGCCGGACGGCCGCCCGCGCATCGAGGACGAGGCCGCGGTCGCGGCGTGCGACCGCAACTTCGGCGTCGGCGGTGACGGCATCCTGGTCCTGGGTCCAAGTGACACCGCCGATGCGCGGATGCTCATCCACAACGCCGACGGCTCGATGGCCGAGATGTGCGGCAACGGGATCCGCGTCGCTGCTCGCTACCTCGTCGAGGAGGCGATCGTGACACCGGACGCCGAGGGCGCGTTCGCGATCGAGACCGCAGGTGGCACGATGCGCCCGCAGCTGCTCGACGACGGTCGTGTCCGCGTCGACATGGGCGTGCTCTCGACCGAGGGCGAGGCCGACGTCGACCTCGCGACCGTGAACGGAGATCTCGCAGGGATCGTGCTCCACGGCCACGTGATCAGCGTCGGCAACCCGCACTTCGTCGTGCGGCGCGCGCCGGAGGGCCCGGACCTGCACCGCCAGGGGCCGAGCGCGGAGCACCATCCGCGCTTCCCGAATCGGACCAACGTGGAGTTCTACGAGGTGGAGGACGCCGCCGCCAACACGGTGCGCATGCGCGTGTGGGAGCGCGGAGTCGGTGAGACGCTCGCCTGCGGCACCGGTGCTTGCGCGGTCGCCCTCGCGGCGCGTGCCGACCTCGGCCTCGAGAGCCCGATCACGGTGCAGCTGCCCGGTGGCGCGCTCGAGATCGAGCTCGAGGGCGACCGGGCCTTCATGACCGGCGCCGCGCACCGTGCGTGGTCCGGCGACCTCGACCTCGCGACGATCGTTGCCGGGCTTCCCGCCGCGCGGCTGCACGTTCGCGCCTAGGAGCCAGCCCGCTCCGCGGAATCCGAGCTGCCGGCAAGGCCCATGAGCGCGCCTGCGCCAAGCCCGACCGCTGCACCGATGCCGGCCCCGAGCATGATCGGCCCCGCAAGCACGCGGATGGCTGACGGCACGCGACCGTTGACCGGCTGTCCGATGGAGGAGAGGCCGTCGCCCGCGAACATGAGTGCGCCCATTCCGCCGCCGACCGCGGCACCCATCAGGGCGTTGTCGCCGTGCTCGGGCGCGAATGCGACGAGGCCGGCGGCGAGCGCGGCTGCCGCAACGCCTCCGACCAGGGCGGGCTTGACCGAAGACTTCATGAGGGTCGAGAACGGCGCGTTCGCAC
>JAOPYU010000077.1 GCA_025964455.1 Thermoleophilia bacterium
CCTGCACGAAGCATTCCTCGCGCTCGGATGCAGCATCATCTGCTGGCGACGCCTCACCGGCACCCGCTCTTTCTGAAATCACTTCTAAGTCGAGTGAGTGACCCAAGGGCGGGTCAAAGTCGTACGAATGCGCGGGAGTCGGCCCGTCTCAGCGACGCAGCAGGCGCTTGGCGCGCCGCTTGCGCATGACCGTCTTGGCCCATGCGGGCGAGCTGCGGCGAACGACCGAGTAGGCGACGGGTTCGCCGCCGAAGCCGCGGACGAAGCGCTCCACTGGTTGGAGCATGGAACCCTCGAAGTCGAACCCGGTGCCGCGGTCGAGCGCGGCACCGATCGCGTGCCAGAGCAGCAGGGTCGGTGCGCCCGTCACGGTGGAGTGCGCGACGCGTCCGTTCGCGAGGTTCCATGTGAAGCGGTCGTCCCAGACGAACAGCCCGGCGCTCGCCAGTTCCCCTGCCGGAGTGCGGATGGCGAGGATCTCGCCCCGCTCGCGCTGGAGTGCGGCACGCGCCACGCGCTCGAGCACCGCGGCATTCGGAACGTCCGCGCCGTCCTGGCGCTCGAACGTCGCGGCGCACGCATCGAGCAGCTCCTCGATCGTGCCGGCGCCGACGACGAGCCCGTCGCGCTCGGCGGCATTGAGGGTGCTGCGGGTGCCCTTGCGCATCCCAGCGCGCACCGAGTCGCGCGTCGCGCTGGCGGCGATCCGCCACGTCGTGCGCGTGGTCTGCTCGAACCCGTGCCACGAGAGCGGCGTCCAGTAATCCAGCTCCGGCATGCACGCCGCCTCGACGTGCGCCTGCCCCGCGAGCTGGGTCGCCAGCTGCTCGAGCAGGTCGACGTCCGCGCTCACGCGCGCCACGCCCGGCTCGCGATCGGGCAGCAGCGGTCCCAGGAATGGCGTGTACGGCGCGCCGGTCGCGACCGCCCCCGCGCGCTCCGCACGGATCGGCATCGGCCACGCTGCCCGCGCCGAGCCGTCGTCGCCGAGCAGCACGTTGGCCGACCAGCCGTCGAGCGAGCCCGTCGCCGCGTCGAGCCACCAGGGCTCCGCGAACACGGAACGCTGCCGCGAGCGCTCCAGCAGCTCCACATAGGCGATCCGATCGCCCTCGATCCCCATCGCGATGCTCATGGGGCGACGCCGTCGTTCGGCGCGTCGGCCGCGATGCGGGTCGCCGCCGCGGCGACGGCGGCGGCGAGCTCCGCTTCCAGCTCTGCTGGCAGCGTGCCACCGGCGCGCCGCTCGAACTGCTCCGGAAGGACAGCGTCCGCGCGACGTCGGATCTCCACGCCACCCTGCACGAGCCACGCCTCGATGCGATCGAGCACGCCACGCGGATCCGCGCAGAGCTCGTCGTAGTGCACGAGCAGCACCTGGCTCGTCTGCAGGTGCGCGAGCTCGCGCGCCGCCACGCGATTCATCTGCTCCACCTGCCACGTCACCTGCTCGGCGGGCGACGCATCCTTGAGCGCGTCGGCGCCGTCGGGCGCGGCGCTCCACCACACGCCCACGTCCCCGCGCTGCACGCGCCCGACGAGGAGCGAGCGGGCGTTCGGCTCGAGCGACCGCTCGATGTGGATGAAGCGTGCCTCGGGCAGCGCTCGTGCCAGCACGGGGATGCGCAGGGAGTTGAAGACGTTCTTGAAGACGACGGGCGCGCAGCATGCGTCGGCGAACTCGCGGACCGAGCGGCGGATCTCCGTGACGCGCTGCATGGTCGCGTTCTCGGCGGTGACCTCGTGCGGCTCGCGGTCGAAGAACCGGTACCAATAGCCCTCGGCCTCGCTCGGGCCCCATGGCTCGCGTGTCCTGCCGTGCGAGCTCTCCCAGTCGGAGGACGTCCGCGCGGCGCGGGGCTGCTCGACGCGTTCGACTTCCGCGACCTCGCTGGGGCGCGCTGCATGCGCATTGGCGAGCCAGCCCACGTCGAAGCCCTCGATGAGCAGCTGGTACAGCAGGGTCGTGCCCGAGCGCGGTGCGCCCAGGATGAAGATCGGAGTTCGGTCGCTGCTCGCGTCCTTGCCTGCGCCGCGCGCCACCTCGGCTCGATGCGCACGCTTCGCGCGCATCGTCGCCATGCGAGCACGCACCACGCGTGCGGGGCGCGTCAGTTGGCCACCTGCCATGTCAGTCCTCCTCGATGGTGCCGTGGTGGTCGTCGCGCTGCAGCTCCAGCTCGCGCTCGCTGCCGTCGAGCCGCCACAGCTCGAGGTCACACTCCCCACGTTGCTGCTCCGTCGCACCTGCCTGCATGCGACCGGGCCCGGCAGCCACCCGGGTGGCATCGATCCGACCCGAGCCGAGCAGCTCGCGAAGCCCGCGCGCGTCGAAGGTCCCGATCTCCGAGCCGATCGGCGGCTCGACCACGTCGCGCGCCACGAGCAGCCAGTGCGCGTCGAGGTCCTCGGAGAGGCGGGCGAGCCCCGCTCCCGCGCGCGACGGCGACTTCGCGTTGAAGGTGGCCCGCAGCTGCTGCACGCGCCGATCGATGCGTGCCTCGTCGGTCGCGCCGTTCCAGACCTTGAAATCCGCCGCGATGCGGACGGGTGCCAGGGCCTGGGCGCCATAGCCGGTCACGGGGTCGGCGATGAGCGTGTCGCCCCCGGGGATGTCGCGCAGCGCCGCCTGCACGCCGTCGTAGCAGCGCAGGTCGTCCGCGCGATACGCCGCGACGAGCTCGCGCGCCTGCCAGCCCCCGCGCCGCAGGCTGATCGCGCCGCTTGGCAGCAGGCAGATCCCGACGAGCAGCGCAGCCATGCCGACCGCGCCCGCCCGGAGCGCCGGTCCCCCGCCCGACGGACCGCCGTCGAGACGCCCAGCGCTGGCCCGGCGTCGGACACCGAGCGCGAGCACGACGAACAGGCCGGCTGCGGCGACGATCGTGGGCCAGTCCCACCCGTATTGCGGCGGCTCGCGGCGCGCGAGCGGATAGCCGTACACGAAGCTGGCGACCGCCACGGCTGCCAGCGCTGCCACCTGCGCGAGGCGGCCCCGCCGACGCAGGAGCGCGACGAGATCCGGCAGCACGATCGCGATGACGCCGACCAGCAGTACGCCCAGCGGTCGTGGCAGCCGCATCCCGATCGTCAGGCTGCCGCTCGCCTCGAGCAGCTGCACGAGTGGCGGCAGCATGGCGAAGCCCATGATGAGCAGCGCGCCGCCGGCGAGCATGGCCCGGGCGACGCCGCGCGCACGCCACGCCGCCCATGGCAGCGCGAGGATGGCGAGCAGTCCGGGCGCGGCGAACCAGTCGTACAGGTGCCCGGGGCGCGTCACCTGCCACCAGCCCTCGCCCACCACGTAGTAGTCGATGCGCTGGTCGTTGGGCGAACCGAAGTGCTCGAGCAGCGCGAGGATCGGCAGCATCGCCACGAGGGCGATCGCGCCGGGGATCCCGACCGCGACGATCGATGCCCACACGCGCCGCGCCGTCAGCCGGCCCCACGGCCCCGCGGCCAGCAGCCACATCGCCGTGCCGACGCCGATGATCGCGAGATACAGCAGGTAATTGGCATGCAGCACCACGAGCAGCACGCTCGCGACGGAGCCGAGCACGAGCAGCGGCCCATCGCCGCGACGGTCGCCGATACGGCGCCGGACGACGAGCAGCGCCACCACGAGGCACGTGGTCAGCATCACGTCGATCGCGAGGTTGCCCGGCAGGACGGCGTAGGCGATGCCGTCACCTTCCAGCTCCCGGCGGGGGAAGGCGATGCGCAGCCAGGCGTAGCCGGCGGCGCCTGCCACCTCGCCCGCGACCGACCCCGTGAGCGCCCGGCCGAACGCAGCGCACGCGCAGGCGGCGACGAGCACGGCCACCACGCCGAGCGACTCCACGACGATCGCTGGATCCAGCCCGGTGATCGCCGAGACGCCGGCCATCGCCGACTGCCAGGTCGGCAGCACGTAGGCGGGATTGACACCGCCCCCGGAGATCCGGTCGACGACCTCGTACGTGGGTGCGTCGAGCTCGAGCAGGCGCCGCACCAGTCCCAGGTGGAAGAGGGTGTCGAACGCGATGCGCGTGCGGATCGCGGCAGTCAGCAGCACCGCCACGCCGATGGCGGCGATCGTCCAGCCCGACAGCGCGTCGGTGCCTCGCTTGGCGTGACCGCGTCGTCGCTCGCGCAGGCGCGCCGCGACCACGAGCGCCACGCTCACGACCGCGTGGATGGCGATCGTCACGCGGATCGGCCACGCGGCACCGAGCGACACCCCGGCAGCGATCGTCCACCAACCGAGGCCGAAGATGAACGCGGCGGTCGGCAGCAGGACCGACGGCACGCGCAGCTGCAGCTGCAGCAGGCGCGATGTCGCCCAGCCCGCCGGACCGAGCAGCACGATGCACCCGAGCACCGCGAGCAGCTGGTTGAGCACGAGTGACATCACGCGAGCGGAACCTCCGGCTCGCTCGCGCCGCGTCGCCCACGCACGAGCCGCGCGATTCGCTCGCGCTCGGGCGCCGTCACGAAGCCGCTCGCCACGAGCGCCACGGGCCATGCGAGCGCAAGGCCGAGCCGTGATCCCCACGATTCGAGACCGGTGCCCGTCGGCAGGAAGTAGGTGGCGGCGATCGCGGCGAGCGTCAACGCGATCGGGCGTGCCAGGCGCAGCAGCTCGTAGTGCACGCGGAACACTCGCTGCGAGCGGACGAGCATGAGCGACACGAGCGTCAGGTTCGCCAGCACCGCCGCGACGGCGGCACCACGCGCGCCGAACTGCGGCACCAGCAGCAGGTTCGCGGCGAGGCTCACCACGACGGCGCCGAATGCGACCACGGCGTGCCAGCCGGTCTTCTTGACCCGGCTTGCGCCGATACCGACGAGGAAGTACGCGCCGTAGATGCCCGCCGCGAGCGCGAGCAGCGGTACGAGGTTCGTGGCCTCCAGGTAGGTGTCAGGAGTCATCAATCGGACTACCGGATCTGCCAGCAACGACATGCCGGCCACGATCCAGCCCATGCCGGCGGCGAACCAGCTCGTCACTATGGCGTACGAGCTGCGCGCTTCGTCGTCATCCTTGATGGAGTAGGCGAACGGCTGCCACGAGAGCTGCAGGGCCGTGACCACGATCAACACGACGCCTGCGAATCGTGCCGCGACGCCGTAGACGCCGAGGTCGTCGAGTCCGACGGTCCGACTGATCATCGTCCTGTCGATGAGCGTGAGTGCCTGGAACGCGATCGCGATCGGGATCGTCGGGATCGCGAATCGCAGCATCGGCTTGACCAAGGACCGATCCCAGCCGGGGAGCGCGAAGCGTCGCTGCATGAGCCCCGCGACGGGGATGAGTGCGAGGTAGCCGATGAAGTTGCCGAGGAGCAGCCCCTCGACGCCCCACTTGAGCTCCGTGATGAAGTAGAGCGAGAGCACGCCCGAGAGCGCGACGTTGCCGAGTGA
>JAOPYU010000080.1 GCA_025964455.1 Thermoleophilia bacterium
GTCTGCACGCCATTGCCGTACGTGATCGACGCACCCGTCGGCGCAGTAGCGTCGGCGCGGAACTCGTAGGACCCGTTGCTGCTGTTGCCCGCAACGTCCAGCGCCGTCCAGAGCAGCTGGTTGGGTCCGGTCGTGGCGGACGTCCACGCATACGCCATCTCGTATGGCGCTGTGTTCTTCGCCCCACCGCCGGTCCAGCCTGCCGCTGCCGTGGGACTTCCGAACGCGACGTAATCCATCCCGGATCCGAGGTCGGTCGCCTCTATACGGATGGACGTCGAGCCTGACGATCCCGCACGGAACCAGACGGTGTTTCCACTCGCGGAGTAGTGCTGCGCATCGGGATTGGCGGTCTCGACCGCGGCGCCGAAGGCCGTCACCGGGGCCGTGTTGTCGAAGGTGCGAGTGGAGGTGACATCCGCGGATGCGTTGCCCGCCGCGTCGGTCGCCGTCACGTGTGCGACGTAGGTGCCGTCGACCATTGATGCTGTGTTCCACGAGCACGACCAGTTTCCCGATGCGTCTCGCGGCGGATTCGTGCAGATCGTCCCCGTTGCCGGGCCTGCGTAGGTCACGTCGATGCTGGCTACCGTCGAGAGCGGATCGTTGACGAGCCCGCTGATCACGACCGTGCCGCGAGAGGGGGTCGAAGGCGACGAGATCGCCGACGTCGGGGGCGTGGTATCGACCTTCGTCGTTGCCGCCGACATGACCGTCAGTGGATTGCCGGCGCGGTCCTTGGCGATCACCTGGTAGCTGTAACAGGCGCCCGAGTTCGCAGCCGTGTCGGTCCAGGGCAGCGTCGCCCCGGCGGATCCGACGTTGAGGTAGCTGGTCCAAGTACCACAGGTGCCGTTCGACAGCGGCGCACTGGCCCGCTGGATCTGCGTCGCGGTCGCGTCGATGCCGGTCTCTGCATCGGTGGGCAATGAGCCGGTCACCTGAACGGTCGTGACGTTCACGTATCCCACGGGGCTCGCAACGGAGCCCCCGTTGGGCGCCGTGCGATCGACGATGATCCAGTTGCTCCCGGTGTAGCCCGTCAGCGTGTCGATGGTCTGGTTGCCGACGTTGTCCCGCGAGACGTACCGGTAGCGATAGCAGGCGTTCGTGCTGATACCCGAGTCCGTGTACGCGTGGGTGGTCGATGACGTGGTCACGGTGTCGAGGGTGACCCAGGTATCTGTGCTCGTGCCGCAGACACCTCCGGAGAACGGCACCGCCTCGCGCTGGAGCCGTCGATCGAAGATGCCGGCGCCGCCCACGTCGCCTCCGGAATCGGTGATCGAGAAGGCGATCGTGGTGGCGTTGGTGGGACCGAATCCGACGCTGCTCGTGAAGGATGCGGCCGGCTGCGGCTCGGCGGCGTCGGTGGTCACGGTGACGGTGTCGGACGTGGTCAGCGCGAGGTCCGACTGGTCCGTGGCCGAGATCGCGAGGAGGTGGGACCCGTTGGGCGCACCCGAAGCGGACTGCATCGTGTACGTCCGCTCGTAGTAGGCCTGGGTCACGAGCGCGTTCGCCGGGATCGGGACGTAGCTGCCCGCCGTCATGGATGGTGTGTGCCAGTTCAACGTGGCCAGCGCCGTTCCAGAGCCGTCGAACCACTCCGCCGTCAGGTCTCGCGCCTCGCTGGCGAGCATCGTAAGGTTGGACGAGGCGGGCGACGCGGCGGGGGCGTGGGCGGCCCAGTGGTTGATGGCGTTCCAGGATCCGGCGCCGAGACCTTCGACGTTGGCTCGAAATCCCTCGTCGGTGTAGCTCTGGAACGTGTACGCCCCGGCGTCGTCGACCGGGCTGATGACCGCGCCCGACCAACGGCACGCCACGTTGTTCACGTTGCCCGCGCTCGCTGTCGAGAGGCCGCCCCAAGTGAGCACGGCGGGGAGCTGTGGCAGTTCGTCCGGGAGTCGCCCCGCGCCGAAGTCGATGTTACGACTGATGCCGATCCCCGTCTCGGTTCCGTCGGCGCCCGGGACCGTGGTGCCGCTCCAGCACCTGGTGACCAGGCCGCGCGGCTTGCCCGCGACGGAGGTTCCGGGCGTCCACGCACCTGCGGATGCGGGGAGGTCGCCCCAGGTGAGTCGCTTCAGGCCCGTGACCGCACCGTCCTGGGTCGCCGCCGCCTTGGTGTACTGGTCGTGGGCCCGCACCCGTACGGTGAAGGTTCGCCCGATCCCTGGGCGGACGATGACAGCGTTGGGGTTCGGCGAGTAGCTGCCGTCGGTCGGATCAACACCGGTCTGCGCCTCTCGGAGTTCGAGGACGTCGACGATCGGCCCTGTGGTGTCGAGCGCAGTGTCGGATTCGTACAGCATCGCCCCGTCGGGCGTTCCCACGAGCAGCGACCTTCCCACGAAGCCGATCGAATCGACGCTGGCGACCTGCGCCGGCTGCCCCCCGGCCAGGTTGCCGGTCGAGCGATCCAGCTCACCGAGCCCGGTGCGTGGGTTGGCTGCAAGGGTCGTGAATCCGCCGCCGACGACGACCGAGTTCGATGCCGGACTTTCACCCGCGAGGGCGTACACCGGCCCGTTCGCCCCGCCGACGGTCCACACCGAGCCACCTGACGCGCTCAACAACGCCACGTGGTCCCGGGGTGAAGCACCCACCGATGTGAAGTCGCCGCCGGCGATGATCCCGCTCGGCGCGGACGACGGCACGAGCGCCCGGACGACACCGTTGATGTTCGGACTCCACGCGTTGTCGTCGGCGCCGGCGGCGGTGAAGGCCTTGGCGAACGAGCTGAACGACCCGCCGACGTAGATCGATCCCGCGCCGAGGTTCGTGAGTGCCTTCACCTCACCGTCGACCGACGGGGCCCATCCAAGCAGCGCACCAGTCGTGGCCGAGACGGCACCGAGGTTCGCCCGACCCGACCCTCCGGCGCTCGTGAACGAGCCACCGAAGTACAGCGTGCCGCCGAGCTCGGTCATGGCCCGCACGCTTCCGGGCGCGCTCAGCGCGACCGGGGCGAAGGTGCCGTCCTCCAGTCCAGTTCGCATGGAGAAGGCGCGGATGCCCTTGTTCAGGCCGTTGGTGGGCGCGAAGCCGCCGACGTACACGAGATTGCCGAGCGGGAGCAGGGCATGGACCGTGTTGTCGACTGCGGGCTTCCAGGACAGGACGTCGTCCGTGGAGGTGTCGATCGCAGCCAGGTAACGTCGCTCCACACCGCCGACCGACGCGACGTCGCCGCCGACGATCACGCTTCCGCTGGCGGGGATGAGTGCCGAGCTCGGGTGGCTCAGCCGCGGATTCCACGTGCCGTCCGCGACGCCCGTGGTCGAATCGATTCGCGCTGCCCTGACCCGAGCCTGTCCGCCGATCGTGGAGAACGTTCCGGAGACGTAGACCTGCGTGCCCTCGAACTCCACGGAGGTGATCGACACGTTCGCCGCGGATCCGGAGGCGCTGGGATTCCACGTCAGGGTGGCACCAGCGGGGTTGAGCGCAGCCAGGCCAGCACGGGCGACGCTCGCTCCGACCGAGGTGAAGTCCCCGGCCACGATGATCTGCAGGCCATCCGAGCGAACGGCGATGTCGCGACCTTCGACAGAGGTGGAGTTTGCGTCCCAGCCGTTGGAGACTGCGCCCGAGGCGTCGAGCGCGACGAATCCCTTCCGAGGAAGGGCGTTCCAGGCGCTGAAGCTGCCGGCGACGTAGGTCGTGGTCCCGGCGACGTCGATGGCTCGCACGACGCTGCTGCCACCCGTGGGCCCTGTCGTGTCAGTGGCGAAGCTCGTATCGCGTACGCCAGTCGCCTCGGCGAGGCGCACGACCTTCGAGACGTTCACGCTGTTGAACTGGCTGAAGGCGCCGCCGACGTAGACGTAGCCGTTCGCCACGTCCAGGGCGGTGACGGTCCCGTTGAACGCAGCCGCTCCCCATCCCCCGACCGACCCGGAGACCGTGTCGACCCGCGCGATGTTGTTGGTGAACGCGCCACCGACATACAGGCTCGTGCCGGAGCGGGCGAGCGCCTTGACCTGGCCGCTGATCGCGGGTGTCCACGTGGTGTCGAGCGAGCCGATCGACGTGATGTGCGCTAGGCCCGATCGCGTCGAGCCCCCGACCGTGGTGAAACCGCCACCGACGTACCAGCCGCCCGAGCCATCCTCCACGACCGCGTTGATCGCGCCATTGAACTTGGGCCACGATCCGACGATGTCGCCGGATGTCGCGTCGACCCGGAGCGCCGGCCCATTCTTGGTGCCGACGTAGTCGAACTCGCCACCGATGAAGGCACGTGTGCCGTCCTGGCTCGATGCGACGGCGTTGACCGAGCCGTTGGTGTACCAGCTCGCGCGAGGCGGACCGGAGAACGCAGCGCCTGCGGTCGCGGGGACGAGCAGCGCCGCAGCGAGGACGGAGCCGAGCGCGCACACCAGCAGCGCGCGCATGCGGCACGCAGGAATTGCTCGGCTCAGGCTGGCTCGGCGCAGGCGACATCCCCCGACGGAACTGGTCAGGGGAGTTCATCGTTCCGAATTGCGCCGGACTTGAGCGCCCGCTCACCAGCGTGGGCCGCGCGACCCACGCAGGCTTCAGGTTCGCGGCGTGCGGCGAGTGCTGCGGCGGATCGGCTCGGGGCGTGACCTGTGGTGCTCGAACATGAGCGAGGTCGTCACCTGCGCGACCTCGGGGCGGATCGTCAGCCGGTCGAGCACCACGTCGCGAAGGTGCTCGGGATCCGCTACCGCGACGTGCAGCAGGTAGTCGGCCTCGCCGGTGAGGTGGAACAGGCTCAGGGTCTCGTCCAGCTCGACGAGGTCGTCGACGAACTGGTCCAGCACGTCGCGCGCGTGCGTGTGCAGCCGGATCGCGACGAGCGCCTGGAGCGGGCGACCGAGCCGGCCGAGGTCGAGCTCGGCAGCGAAGCCGGTGATGATGCCGCGCTCGCGCAGGGCCCGCACGCGGGCGAGGCAGGCCGACGGGCTGAGCCCGACGCGTGAGGCCAGCTCGCGATTGGTGATCCGTGCATCGTCCTGCAGGACACCGAGGATCAGCTCGTCCACCGCATCTATGGGTGTGATGTCGTCCATGTACCGCACATCATGCCGCATGATGCGCATGCAGCAGCACATCAGCTTATGTTGAGTGCATATAGCAGCACGACTGATCGGGGGGATCGGCATGGAGCACCACGGGGAAGTCGCTGGATTCGACACGCGGGCCGTCCACGCCGGGAAGCAGGAGCTGCGCGAGCTCGGGGTGCACGCGATGCCGCTCGACCTGTCGACCACCTATCCCGTGGGCGACCTCGCCGGCGCCGCCGAGCAGCTCGACGCCTGGGCCGCGGGCGAGCAGCCGGGCGGCTCTCCCATCTACGCGCGCCTCCACAATCCGACGGTGGCGCGCTTCGAGGACGCAATGGCGCAGCTCGAGGGCGCTGAGGCAGCCGTGGCCTTCGCATCCGGGATGGGCGCCATCACGGCGCTGCTCATGGCGCTCCCGGCCGATGCCCGCCACGTGGTCGCCGTGCGTCCGCTCTACGGCGGCACCGACCACCTGCTGTGCTGCGAGTTGCTTGGCCTGGACGTGACGTGGGCAGCGCCGTGCGATGTGGCGGACGCGATCCGCGCCGACACCGGCCTCGTCCTGCTCGAGACGCCCCAGAACCCGACCTCGACCCTGGTGGACATCGCGGCGGTGGCGCGAGCGGCCGGCGGCGTTCCCGTCGCCGTCGACAACACGTTCGCGACAAGCGTCCTGCAGCGCCCGCTCGAGCACGGCGCGACCATCGTCATCCACAGCGCCACCAAGTTCATCGGCGGGCACGGGGACGCGATGGGCGGCGTGATCGCCTGCGACGAGGCGACCGCGCGCCGGCTGCGCACGATGCGCGTGGGGACCGGAGCTGTCCTGCATCCCATGGCGGCCTACCTGCTCCACCGAGGCCTGGCGACGCTTCCCGTGCGCGTGCGGGCGATGCAGGAAACCGCGTCCCAGCTCGCGAGCCGGCTCGCGCTGCATCCGGGAGTCACCCGGGTGCACCACGCGTCGCTGCCCGGCACGGACCCTGACGGACTCGTCGGGCGCCAGATGTCTGGCCCCGGGTCGATGGTCGCGTTCGAGCTCGCCCGCGGCTTCCCCGCAGCGCGGGCGCTCCTGGGCGCGGTGCGCCTCGCGACGCACGCCGTGAGCCTCGGCTCCACCGACACGCTCATCCAGCACCCGGCATCGCTCACGCATCGCGTGGTCGATGCGGCGACCCGCGCGAGCAGCGGAGTCAACGAATCGCTCGTGCGCATCTCGGTCGGGCTCGAGGATCCCGCCGACCTGTGGCGTGACCTGCTCGTGGGCCTCGATGCTGCAGCCAACGTGGAGGCGGCGGCCGATCACCACGGCGTGCTGCCCGTGGTGCACGCTCCTCGCTGATCCGGCGGTCCGCGCGACGAGCGAGCCCACCTGGCCCGTCGCTGCAGCCCGCCATCGCGTGGTGCATGCCCTCGAGCGCCGCGTGATCGGCGCGCCGGTGCCACGATCGATGGCATGCCGCCCACGGAATGCCACTTTCTGCGACCCCAACGCGGCCCAAGCCGCGCTGCCTCACTTCGAGGACGTTCCTCCCCCTGCCGGCGAATCGTCCCCCAGAGCGTTGCCGCCTGATTCGGCAGGAAACCTCGGGGCGCTTCGGACGTGGGCTCAAGGGCGTGCGGAGCCCTGCCGATGGGCCCTGCGAACCGCGCCGACGGAGGGATGACGGTGGCAGTGCCGGCTTCCAAGCCACAGATCGACAAGTGCAACGCCTGCGGGAAGCTGTTCCCGCGCATCGCCATGCAGCTGTGCGGCACCTGTTCGCAGGTGGAGGAGCATCGATTCGCGCTCGTGCGTGACTTCCTCGTGGAGCACGATGGCGCGGGTCTCGGCGACATCTCCCGCGCTACGGGTGTCCCTGGCTCGGATGTGCGCAAGTTCATGGACGGTGGTCGGCTGATCCAGATCGCCGGCTCGCTCGAGACGTGCACCTGTGGCGGGGTCGGAACGCGATGTCGCGCGTGCAGGGCGAAGCTCTCGACGGGCTTCCGCGAGCTGGAACAGTCGATGCGTGGGGGGACCCCCGCAGCTGGCATCGACGACGATCCGTCGTCGCGCGCCACGTACGTCAGGCGGATCCGCCGTCTCGGCGACGCGTCGTGACGGCGACCGATCCTGCGGGCCTTCGTCCGATCCACCACGCAGCCCTCGCGGCCGGCAACGGCTGGCGTGCGGAGACCTTCGGCGAGTCCGTGAACGGTATCCCGCTGCAGGCGTGGTGGCCCACGACGGAGCGACCCACGCGCGTGGTGTGGGCGGCGATCCACGGCGAGGAAGCCGTGACGATGCAGCTCGCCCACCAGTTGCTCCGCACCGTCCATGCAGACGATGCCTGTGCGGTGGTGGTGCCGGTGCTCAACCCCGACGGGGTGCTGGGCTGTACGCGCCAGAACGCACGCGGCGTCGACCTGAACCGCAATTTTCCGAGCGAGAGCTGGCGGCCCGAGCCCTCGCCGACGTTCTGGCCGACCAGCATCGTGCGCACGACCGAGCGGCGCACGATGCGCTCCTCCCCCGGCGACGCGCCCGGCTCCGAGCCCGAGACCCAGGCGATCATGACGCTCGTCGACCGCGTGGATCCGGAGTTCGTCATCGACCTGCACACGCCGCTCGAGTGCGTGCTCGCGCTGACGCCGCGCGGGCTCGACATGGCGCGGCATCTCGCCGAGCCGGCAGGCCTTCGCGTCGTCGAGGCGCTCGCTGCGCCGACGTTCGGGGATTCGGGTGCGTGGTGTGAATCGCGGGGCTCGATCGCCGTCACGTACGAGCTCGAGCTGGCACCGCTTCCCACGGCCTGGGCCCGGCACGTGGACGCGCTCACGCGCTGCGTCGTCGAGCGACGCTGAATCGACCTGCGGCGCGGTGGGTAGGGGTTGGACATGAACTGTCCAGACTGCGCTGCACTGCTCGTTCCTGCGACCCACGAGACCGTCGAGGTGTCGTCGTGCACTGCGGGGCACGGGCTGTTCCTGTCGGCCGATGCCCTCAAGGCAGCACTGGCGGACCGAACCGACGATCGCCCTGCGGATGAGGAGCGGGCTGCCGAGCAGGCGGCGGGCGCCGCGTCGATCGAGGCTCTTGAGGCCGAGCAGGCGCTGCGCGCGTGCCCGGTGTGCCGGACGGAGATGGCGCGTCGGACCTTCGCCTACGAGAGCGGCGTGCCGATCGACGTGTGTGCAGACCACGGGATCTGGCTGGACGCTGGTGAGCTGCAGCGGATCGAGGCGTGGTACGAGGCGCAGGAGGGGTATCGCGCCGCCGATCGCGCGGAGTGGGGCGGCCAGACCGGGCGGCTCGAGCAGATCGAGCAGGAGCATGAGCGGCGCGCCGCGGACGAGACCGGCGCCGTCCACTGGGGCCCCGTCGGCTGGTTCGCGCGGAAAGTCTCCTACTCGTGGTCGCGCCGCGACGACTGACGTCCGAGGCGCGCGACGAGGCGTGCGCGGGCTGGCTTCTCGAAGCGCTCATGCACGATGCCGGCGACCGCGACTGACACGACCACCAGCAGTACCGATGCGCCCCATGGCCCGAGCAGGTCGTAGGCGCCGACGCGGTAGGTGGCGAGCACCAGGAACAGGTGCACCAGGTACAGGGCGTAGCTGACTTCGCCCAGCCACACGAGCGGCCGTGCAGCCAGGACGCGTCGCGAGATGGCGCCCCGCTCGAGCGAGATCACCCAGATGGCGGCGACGATCGTCGGCAGGTGCACCCAGCTCGTCCCGAGCGTGTCGGGCAGGACGTCCTCCAGCGCGACGGCCCAGACCAGGGGCGAGCATGCGGCGGCCAGGAGCGTGAGCGCCTCGAGCATGGTCCAGGCGTGCGTGGTCGGTCGCTGCACCGGACGCGCGTGCAGCGAGGCGAGCTGGAGCCCCTGCACGACGATGAGCCCGAGGGCCACGCCGATCACGAAGTCGAGCGCACGTACGGGCGGGAACACACGCATCGCCCACTCACCGCGCTCGCTGCCGGCCAGGGCCACGCCGAGCGCGCCGAGTAGCGCCCAGGAGCCCAGGGCGAGCGCCCCGAGCTGGGCGGCGCCCCAGCGCAGGCGACGCACGAGCAGCGCCGCGAGGAAGGGGAACATGACGTAGAACAGCGCCTCGTCCGAGAGCGTCCAGCTGGGTGCGTTGAAGGTGTCGGAGAGGCCGTCGGGGCCACCGAACGGGACCCATGCGTGCAGGAGCGAGAGGTTGAGCACGCCGGTCCCGGCGGTGCGCAGCAGCTCGATCGGCGTGCGGCCCGCATCCAGCAGCGCGAGGGGAACGAAGGCCAGGAACATGACGGCGTGCAGCGGCCAGACGCGCGCGAATCGCGCGATCCAGAAGCGTCGGCGTGCGGGGCGCGCCTCGGGCGAATCGGGCTCCCCGCCCAGGGCGAAGGTCCGGTGATAGCACCAGGCCAGGATGAAGCCGGAGAGCACGAAGAAGAAGGTCACGCCGACGTGTCCCTGGGTGCCCCACGCGAGGTACCAGGTCGCGGAGCGGTCCGCGTCGTCGCCGTCGGTGTGCAGGAGGGCGACGTTGATGAGGTGATGGATCACCACGTAGAACGCGGCGAACCAGCGCAGGGACGTGAGCGCCGGCAGCTCACGCCGCTCGATCGACACGTAGCTGCCGTCCACGTTGCGCGGTTGGCGACGGCGAGGCGAGCGCATCGGCGGCGCCGCCGCCACCGTGACGGGTGCGGCGCCGGGGATCGGCTCAGTGGTGTCGTGTCGCGGCAGGTTCGCCATCAGGAGCGCTATCGGCGGGCGCGCCGCGCGGCCTGAGCACGGTAGATTGCCGGCATGGAAACCGACGCGCTCACCACCACTCCCCACTCCCCCGCCGACGACCCGCGAACCGCCGCAGCCGTGGCGCGAGCACGCGCCGAGCGCGAGCGGACCGAGCAGCGGCTCTTCGACCTGCTGCGGATCGAGAGCGTCTCCACCAAGGCCGAACACGCGGACGACTGCCGGTCGGCCGCGCTGTACCTTCGCGACGAGCTGGAGCAGGCGGGCCTCGAGCGAGCGGAGGTGCTGGAGACCGGCGGCCTGCCATGTGTCTACGCCGAGTGGCTGCACGCGCCGGCGGGCGCGCCGACGGTGCTCGTGTACGGCCACTACGACGTGCAGCCCCCCGAGCCGCTCGAGCTGTGGCACACGCCGCCCTTCACCCCGACCGTGCGCGATGGTGCGGTCTTCGCCCGCGGCGCCGCCGACGACAAGGGCCAGCTGTGGATCCACGTCGTCGCCCTGCGGGCGATGCTGGCGGAGGGCGGAACGCTCCCGGTCAACGTGAAGGTGATCTTCGAGGGCGAGGAAGAGAGCGGCTCCGAGCACCTCGACGCATTCGTCGCGCGCGAGGCGGAGCGTCTCGCCTGCGACGTGGTGATCGTCTCCGACACGCACATGCTGTCGGCGGACCAGCCATCCATCGTCTCGAGCCTGCGCGGCATGAGCTACTGCGAGGTGGCGGTCCAGGGCCCCGCGGTCGACCTGCACTCGGGCACCTTCGGTGGCGCTGTGCGCAACCCGGCCGAGGCGCTCGTGCACCTGCTGGCGGCGTGCAAGGACGTGGATGGCACGATCACGATCCCGGGTTTCTACGACGGCATCGTCGAACCGACGGCCGAGGAGCGCGAGGCGCTGACCAAGGTCGGGTTCGACGACGCGGCGTTCCGCGCCGAGGCCGGCGTCTCGAAGACCCACGGCGAGCCGGGTTGGACGGTCTATGAGCAGGTCGGCGCACGACCGACGTTCGAGATCAACGGCATGTGGTCGGGATACATCGAGCCGGGCGCCAAGACGGTGCTGCCGGCGACGGCGCACGCGAAGGTGTCGATGCGCCTGGTCGCGAACCAGGATTGGACGCGGATCTCCGACCTGTTCGAGCAGCACCTGCTCGCGGTGGCGGCCGACATGCCCGGCGTGGAGCGCGTGACGGTCACGAAGCTGCACGGCGGTCGGCCGGTGCTCGTCGACACGTCGCATCCGGCGATGCTGGCGGCGCGGCAGGCGCTGGCGGCGACGTTCGGATCCGAGCCGGTGTTCACGCGCGAGGGTGGATCAATACCGGTGGTCGCCACGTTCGCGAGCGAGCTGGGATCCCCGACCATCCTCATGGGATTCGGGCTGCCGGACGATCGACTGCACTCCCCCAACGAGAAGTTCTCGCTCGAGCAGCTGCACAAGGGCGTCGAGGCGAGCATCGCGTTCTGGCACGCCTACGCCGAGATCGCTGCTGCCGGGCCCGCCGCGTGAGCGAGCTCGACGTCCCGCATTCGCTCGAGGTGCTCGACATCGCCAACGGCATGTCGGCGGAGCGCTTCCTGTGGATCCGCGGACTGAGTGACACGTCGCTCGCACCGAAGGCGCGCATCGACCTGATCGACGACGTGCAGCGCCACCCCGGCGAGCTGCTGCACCTGGCCTCGCGCGACGGATCGCTCGCTGCGACGACCTTCACGATCCGCGACGAGCAGGGCGCCGGCAGCTGCTACCTGACAGTGCACACCCGCGTCGATCCAGGCGAGCCGCTGCTCGGCGATGTGGTGGAGTTCGCCAGCTCACGTGCGCGTGCAGGCAGCGTGGCCCAGGTGCGCTGCGGGGATTCCGAGGATCGCCCCCACATCGTCGCGCTGCGTGAACGACACGGTTTCCACGCGCATGAGCGCTGGCGCCGCTTCCGCCTTGCGACCGAGACGGCACCTGACATCGCGCGGCTGACACCTGGCGCACTCCCCGACGGGCTCCGAGTTGCGACGCTCGCCGCGCGCCCCGGGCTGGTCGACGCCGCGTTCAGGGTCTATCGCGAGGGCCTCGAGGACGCGGCCGGTGACTTCCCGCGCCCGGATGAGACGGCCGAGGGGTGGCTCGCCGAGCACGATTCCTCCCCCATCCTCGGTCGCGACCTCGTGTTGCTGCTGCTCGATTCGGACACCGACGACGTGCTGGCGATGGTCGAGCTCGAGCGCTTGGCGATGGGCTCCGACCGGGCATGGGTGGAATTCCTCACCGTCGCACGCGCTCACCGCGGCCGCGGTCTGGCCAAGCTCGCCAAGCGATGCGCCGCCGAGCACGCGCGCGAATCGAAGATCCGGCGCCTGCACACGATGAACCACGCGGACAACGACGTGATCTGCGCGATCAACGAGCAGCTCGGCTGGACCGAGGACCCGATCCGCGTGTCACTCGCCCTCGATCTGGACTGACGTGTCCTGGCGAGGCGGCCGGAGTGATGTCAGTGCTCGATTCCGCCATGCGGAACTCGAGCATCGACATCACTGCCCGAAACGGTCGTTGAGGTAGCGCACGAGCGGGGCGACGTCGACGGGGCCGCCGGTGATGCGCTGCACGAGCTCGCGTCCCGTGAAGGCCTGGCCGTGTCGGTAGACGTGCTCGTCGAACCACGCCACGATCGGCGTGTAGTCGCCGGCGCGCAGCAGGTCATCCCAGTTCGGGATGTCGCGACGAGCCACCTCGGTGAACTGCGCGGCGTAGACGTTGCCGAGCGTGTAGGTCGGGAAGTAGCCGAAGCTGCCGCCGGACCAGTGCACGTCCTGGAGCACGCCCTCGCGGTCGTTGGGCGGGGTCATCCCCATCCACTTCTCGAACGCCGCGTTCCATGCCTCCGGCAGGTCCTTCACCGCCAGGTCGCCGTTGATGAGCGCGCGCTCGAGCTCGAAGCGGATCGCGAGGTGCAGGTTGTAGCTGAGCTCGTCGGCCTCGACGCGGATGAGCGAGCGCTTGGCGGTGTTGACCTGGCGCACGAACGCGTCGAGGTCGACGCCGGCAGTCGCCTCCGGGAAGACCTCCTGCAGGCGCGGGTACCAATGCTCCCAGAACGGGCGGCTGCGCCCGATCACGTTCTCGTAGCCACGGCTCTGGCTCTCGTGCATGCCGAGGCCGGGAGCGTCGGCGATCGTGGCCGGCAGGCCGAGCCGGTCGAACGACTGGTCGTAGATGCCGTGGCCCGCTTCGTGGATCGTGCCGAACAGCGAGCAGGGCAGCCAGTTCAGGTCGTAGCGCGTCGTCAGGCGCGTGTCGAAGGCACCGATGCCGCTGCAGAAGGGATGGACGGTCTCGTCGAGGCGGCCGGCCTCGAAGTCGAAGCCCATCTTCGCGACGACCTCCTTGCCGAAGACCTCCTGCCCGGCGACGTGCCAGTCGCGCTCGAGGATCGAGGTGTCGGGATCGGGCTGGCGGTCGAGCAGCTCGTTGATCGGGCCGCGGAGCGCCTCGAACATCGGCTCCAGGTCAGCGGCGCGGCTGCCCTCCTCGTAGAGGTCGTGGAGCGCGTCGTAGGGCTCGTTCTCGTAGCCGAGGTACTCGGCATCCTTGCGCGACAGCTCGAGCAGCTTCTCGAGGTGCGGCTGGAAGGCCGCGAAGTCGTCGTTGGTCCGGGCAGCATCCCAGGCCACGTAGCCGGCCGACGATGCCTCCACCCGAGCGCGCACGTGCTCTGCCGGGAACTTGGTCGACTGGTCGAAGGCGCGGCGCGCGACGCGAGCCTCGGGGCCCTCGGGGTCGACGTCCTCGAGGTTGGAGATCAGTCGCTCGAGCTCGGCCGAGGTCGCCCGCTCGTGGAGCACGCCGTTAAGGGCCCC
>JAOPYU010000122.1 GCA_025964455.1 Thermoleophilia bacterium
TGCTCGTGATCCGCGCGAGCGTGGACGGCGTCCCGCTCGTCGATTCACGACTCCTCCAGCCGCAAACGTAGTGAATACTCACCGGGGCCGGAAACGCAGGGTGCGAACGCCGCGATAGCCAGTCAACATCGTCGCTCGCGGCGGCGCACGTCATCTCCACGCGAAGGATCCCTGGATGCAGCAGTCACGCGCGATCGAGCACGGTCAGACCATGGCGGAGTACGCCGTCGTGCTCGCGCTCCTGTTGCTCGCGTGCGTTGCCGTGTTCCCGCTGCTCAGCTCCGCGGTGGCCGCCATGATCGGCCAGATCGCCAACGCGCTGCACTGATCCGCACGCGGGCGCGCTAACGACCCGACGTCGCAGCTTGGCGTGACGTGGCTGGCTTCTTGGTCCCGGTCTTCGCCTTGGCCTTGGATGTCGACTTCGCCGTCGGCTCCGTCTCCTCCGCCTTCGGCTTGCGCGCACGCGGCTTGGCTCGCGCCGCCACCGGGGTCCCGGTCCCATCCGCGTCGACCATGCCGGCGAGGTAGCGACCCGTGTGGGACGCCTTCACGGCAGCCACCTGCTCGGGTGTCCCCACTGCGATGACCTCACCGCCACCTGATCCACCCTCGGGGCCCATGTCCACGAGGTAGTCAGCGCACTTGATGACGTCGAGGTTGTGCTCGATCACGAGCACCGTGTTGCCCTGGCCACGCAGCTTGAGCACGACCTCCATCAGCTTCTCGATGTCGGCGAAGTGCAGACCCGTTGTCGGCTCGTCGAGGATGTAGAGCGTGCGGCCGGTCTGCACCTTGGCGAGCTCGGTCGCGAGCTTGACGCGCTGCGCCTCGCCGCCCGAGAGCGTCGTCGCGGGCTGGCCGAGCCGGATGTAGTCGAGGCCGACGTCGCTGAGCGCCTGCAGCCGGCGCTTGAGCGTCGGGATCTTCCCGAAGAATGTGACCGCCTCCTCCACGCTCATCTGGAGCACGTCGGCGATCGACTTGCCGTTGTAGCGCACCTCGAGCGTCTCGGAGTTGTAGCGCTTGCCGTGACACACCTCGCACGGCACGTACACGTCCGGCAGGAAGTGCATCTCGATCTTGATCGTGCCGTCGCCCTTGCACGTCTCGCAGCGTCCGCCGCGGACGTTGAACGAGAAGCGCCCGGCCTTGTAGCCGCGCATGCGCGCCTCGGGGACCTTCGCGTACAACGTGCGGATGTGGTCGAACAGGCCGGTGTACGTCGCGGGATTCGAGCGCGGCGTGCGCCCGATCGGCGCCTGGTCCACCTCGATCACCTTGTCGAAGTGCTCGAGGCCCTCGATCGTCCGGTGTGCGCCGGCACGCTTGCGCGCGCGGTTCAGCTTCGTGGCGACGGCCTTGTAGATGATCTCGTTGACCAGCGTCGACTTGCCGCTGCCGGAGACGCCCGTGACACATGTCAGTCGGCCGACCGGGATCGAGACGTCGACGTCCTGGAGGTTGTTCTCCGTCGCGCCTCGGACGGTCATCCAGCCGCGGTCGTCGTCGATGCGGTCGGGAACCTTGATCGAGCGCTTGCCCGACAGGTACTGGCCGGTCACCGACGCCTTGACCTTCTCCACCTGCTTGGCGGTGCCGTGCGCGACGATCTCGCCGCCGTGCTCGCCGGCGCCCGGGCCCATGTCGACGAGGTAGTCACACTCGCGCATGGTCTCCTCGTCGTGCTCGACGACGATCACGGTGTTGCCCAGGTCGCGCAGGCGCGTGAGCGTTCCGAGCAGCTTGGAGTTGTCGCGCTGGTGCAGGCCGATCGACGGCTCGTCGAGGATGTAGAGCACGCCGACCAGGCTCGAGCCGATCTGGGTGGCGAGCCGGATGCGCTGCGCCTCGCCGCCCGAGAGCGTCCGCGCGGCGCGACCCATGCCGAGGTAGCCGACGCCGACGTCGACGAGGAACTGCAGGCGATCCTTGATCTCGCGCACGATCCTGCGCGCGATGAGCATCTCACTCTCCGACAGCTCGAGCCCTTCGAGCCACTCGACGGCGGTCGCCACGTCGTAGCTGGAGACCTCGGCGATGTTGGTGCCGCCGATCGTCACGGCGAGCGACTCGGGGCGGAGGCGATCGCCCTTGCAGGATTCGCACGCCGAATCGAACATGAAGCGTTCGATGCCGTCGCGGACCATCTCCGATTCCGTGTCCTGGTACCGGCGCTGGAAGTGGTTGACGAAGCCCTCGAACTTCATCCGGTAGGTACGCGTGCGACCGCGCTTGTTGCGGTAGGTCACCGGGACGCGCTCACCCTCGGGCGTGCCCCACAGGAACACGTCCTGCTGCCACCCCTCGAGCTTGCGCCACGGCAGGTCGGTCGGGATGTCCCAGTGCTCGCAGATCGCCGTGATCAGGTTCTGGTAGTAGCCCCCACTCACGGTGCCCGGCGCGAGCGCGCCGTCGGCGATCGAGATGTCGTGGTCGGCGACGATCAGCTCAGGGTCGACCTCGCGCGTGTAGCCCAGGCCGGTGCACACCGGGCATGCGCCATGCGGGTTGTTGAAGGAGAAGATGCGCGGCTCGAGCTCGGGGAGCGAGACGTGGCCCTTCGGGCATGCGAACCGCTCGGAGTAGGTGCGCTCCTCGGGCGCGCCCTCCCCGTCGCGGGGCACGGTGCGCACGACGACGAGGCCGTCGGCGAGGCGCAGGGCCGTCTCCACCGAATCCGCGAGGCGTCGCCGCACGCCCGGCTTCATCGAGACCCGGTCGATCACGACGTCGATGTCGTGCTTGAACTTCTTGTCGAGAACGATGTCCTCGTCATC
>JAOPYU010000123.1 GCA_025964455.1 Thermoleophilia bacterium
TACGCAACCGCGCGGCATGGCGCACGCGCGAGCCCGCGGCGACCGTTCGCGCGCTCGTCGACGCGTGGATCATCCGCCCCGAGCCCGCGGTAGGCGGTGCCGCGATCAATCCGTACGAGCCCTGCGAGCTGTACGCCTCCCTCGCGCCGAGCGTGCGCCAGGAGGCCGCGGGCGACTTCGCCCGCTTCGACTGCCTGGTCGAATAGCGCGCACGGTTGACGACCGGCTCCGGTCGTCGTTCACTGGACGTGCACCGTCTCGAGCTCCCGGACGAACCAGTCGCGCACGCCGCGGCACTCCTCCGAGCACGAAAGGCATTCATGACGATGCGCGCCCCCCTCGACGCCCTCGCCCCGACCCCCTCGATTTCGGTGACGTTGGCCGCACCACGTCCGGCCAACGTAACCGGATCCAGTGGGGACCTCGACTTCGGTGCGGTCCTCGCCTCTGCACGCACGGCCGAGGATCCGCCTCGCGCGACTGACATCGACCTCGGCCAGCTGCTCAAGCTGATCCAGATCCTGCTGCTGCTCGGCGTCAAGGTGCCCGAAGGGATGATCCGGATGCTCCGCGCACACGGGATGGCGTCGTACGCGGATTCAATCATGGTCCGCAACACACGCATCGACGAGGACGAGGCCGCCGAGCGCGCACGGATCCTGCGGGCTGCGCAGGCGGGCAGCACCCGCACCACGGCTGCCTGACCATCAGGCGCTCAGGCCCCGCCGACGGGGTGACCGGCTGCGGCGAGACGGCGCTTCTCGCGCCACCACCAGTTGTAGCAGCCACCGACGAGCATGAAGAACGCCATCACGTAGAACCAGATGAGCACGATGAAGGCCCCGGCGAAGGCGCTGATGATGACGCCGCCACGGTCGGCGCCGACCCACTGCGGCAGCAGCTGGATCGAGGCCTCGAACGCGACGGCCGCGATCACGGCGCCGCGCCAGACCTCGCGGGTGGAGACCGCGATGTTCGGCAGGAAGCGGAAGCAGCTCAGGAAGAACACGAACGCGACGAACGCCGAGACGAGCATCGTCACGAAGCTGTCCTGGATCGGCAGGTGGAGGGTCTGCTCCGCCTGCTTGTCGATGGCCTTGAGCAGCGGCAGGGCGACGGCTACCGCCAGCGTGCCGACCGTCATGGCGACGAGCGCGGCGAACATCAGGAACAGCACCCACGCCTTCTGGAAGATGAAGTGGCGGTTGTTGACGCCGTAGATGATGTTGAGCGCGCTCTCGATGCAGCTGAAGAAGTTCGACGTGCCCCAGACCAGGCCGATGAAGCCGATCACGCCGAGCGACCCGGAGTTCTTGCGCAGGCCCTCCACGGTCTCGACGATGGTGTCCGCCCCCTGCTCGGGGATCGCGAACTGCAGCTGCTCGACGATCCAGCCCTGGTTCTCGAGCGCGCCCGCAACCGCCAGCGCGCTGATGAACAGGAACGCCGCCGGGATGATGGAGAGCACGCCGAAGTAGGCGATCATCCCCGCCAGGTGCGGGCAGCGACGCGCGAAGAACCGCTCCCAGGCCGGATGTTCCGTGAGGATCATCTGGTGCCACACGAGGTAGACGAACCGATCCCACGCGCGGCGTCGCCGGGTGGGAACAGGGGGCTCGGCTCGCGGCGACGGCGCCACGGGGACGGCGTCGACGACGGCGGGCGCGACCTCGGGGTCGTCGGTGCTCGTCATGCAGCACAGGATTCTACGCGAACCGGGTGTTGGCCTTCCCCGCGGGTGGGGTAGGCTCGCCGCATGCCTCACGATTCCGTGTCCACTGCTGCCTCGAGCGCCCTTGACGAGCTGCTCGAAGTCTCACCCCAGGTCGATGCGGCCGTCATCCTCGAACGCTCCGGCGGACGGCTCGTCGCGAGCGCTCCCCTGACGATCGAACGACGTGCCGCCAAGCTGGCCGCCACCTGCGTGCAGCTGCTCGACGCTGCCGAGCGCGCGCGCACCGAGCTGGGCCGCGAGCCGGTCTCGCAGGTCGAGGTCGCCACGCCGGACGGCCACGTCTTCGTGGTGGCGGACGCCGCCTGGATCGTCGCCGCGGTGACGACGGCCGATCCGACCGTGGGCCTCGTGTTCTACGACCTGAAGACTGCGCTGCGGGCCGTGCGCGAGGCGGGCACGGCGATCGGTGCCGGCTCCAACGGCAGCGACTCCGACGCGAGCCTGGTGACCCGCAGCGAGGACACAGCCGTGGGCGACGACCAGACGAGCGACGGCGACGACGGATCCGACGCGGGCGACGAGACGGCCGGCGCGCAGTCCACCAAGTGGCGGAGGAAGAAGTCATGAGCCGTCGCAAGAAGAGCGTCGCTGCAGCACTGCTGCTCACCACCGCGTCGGCCACGGCCGCCTGGGTGATCAAGCGCCGCCAGGACGGTCGCCGACCGCACGTGGGCCTCTACTTCGAGGACGGCTCGATGGTGTCGCTCCCGGAGCACTCGCCCCAGGCCACCACGCTCGTCGAGCTCGGCAGCGAGGCCGTCGGCATCGTCCGAAGTGCCTGACGTCGCCGATCTCGCGACGCTGCTCTTCGACCGCGCACTGCTGCGCGGGGAGTTCACCCTCCGCTCCGGCGCCACGAGCGATCGCTACTTCGACAAGTACCGCGTCACGTGCGATCCGGAG